>DASWJH010000010.1 GCA_036397255.1 Nitrospiria bacterium | reverse complement strand
TCCGTTACCGTGAAGGTCACCGTGTAGACCCCCGCGGTATTGAACGTTACGGCTCCCGGATCCTCTACAGTGGAATTGGTGGCTCCCCCATTGAAATCCCAAAGGAAGGTTAAAGGTAAGTTATTATCCGGATCCGTTCCGTTTCCGGTAAAGCTCACACTCTGACCCTCCGTAATCGTCACATTACTTAATGGCGTGTCGATGACGCCGTTGGGGGCTTGGTTCGCATTCACCGTAACCGTTCGTGTATCCGGTATCGGATCGGCTAGACCAAGACTATCCGTCACCGTGAAGGTGACTGTATAAATTCCAGGCGTATTAAATGTTGTTGTTCCCGGATCTTCCGCTGTAGAATTGGTCGCGCCACCGTTGAAATTCCAAAGAAATGTTAAAGGCAGGTTATTATCCGGATCGCTTCCCGTTCCCGTAAAGGTAACCGCTTCCCCTTCGGTAATCGTTACATTTCCCGCCGGGGTGTTGATCACACCGTTTGGAGGAGCATTCACCGTAATCGTCCGTGTATCCGGTGTTGGATCGGCTAACCCTAAACTGTCCGTTACGGTGAAGGTCACCGTGTACACACCCGCGGTGCTGAACGTCACAGCACCAGGATCCTCTGCCGTGGAATTGGTTGCTCCACCTCCAAAGTTCCAAAGGAACGTTAATGGAAGATTATTGTCCGGATCCGTCCCAGTCCCAGTAAAGCTGACACTCTGACCCTCATTAATGGTGACGTTCCCCAAGGGGGTATCAATAACACCATTAGGCGCTTGATTGGCATTCACCGTGATGGTTCGTGTATCCGGTGTACCATCAGCCAGCCCTAAACTATCCGTCACCGTAAAGGTAACATTATAGATACCAGGCGTATTGAAGATCACAACCCCCGGATCTTCTGCTGTAGAATTAGTCGCTCCGCCTCCAAAATCCCATAGGAACGTTAACGGTAGATTATTATCTGGGTCGGTACCGGTTCCCGTAAAACTAACACTCTGACCCACGTTGATGGTCACATTGGTTGCCGGAGTATCGATAACGCCGTTGGGGGCTTGGTTCGCATTCACCGTAATCGTCCGAGTATCCGGCGTAGGATCTGAAAGTCCCAAACTGTCCGTTACCGTGAAGGTCACCGTGTAGACCCCCGCGGTGCTGAACGTCACCGCCCCTGGATCCTCTGCCGTGGAATTGGTCGCGCCACCATTGAAATCCCACAGGAAGCTAAAGGGTGTGTGATTATCCGGATCCGTGCCCGTTCCGGTAAAGCTGACACTCTGGCCCACGTTTATGGTGACATTGGTTGCGGGAGTATCAATGACGCCATTGGGGGCTTGATTGGCATTCACCGTAATCGTTCGTGTATCCGGTGTCGGATCGGCTAGACCTAAACTATCCGTTACCGTGAAGGTTACCGTGTGGACCCCCGCGGTGCTGAACGTCACAGCACCAGAATCTTCTGCCGTGGAATTGGTGGCTCCCCCATTGAAATCCCACAAGAATGTTAACGGCAGATTATTATCCGGATCCGTTCCGGTCCCTGTGAAGTTGACACTTTCCCCTTCGGTAATCGTTACATTGCCAACCGGCGTATCAATGACGCCATCTGGGGCTTGATTGGGGAGGCTATAAATCACCTCAATATAAAGGTAATCAAAACTTAACCCCTTACTTCCCCCGCCTCCATTATTGGTGTATTCCAATACAAGATTTTGAAGTTCGGTAAGGGTATCAACGCCAACTGCAAAAAGATTAAATTGTTCGTCTAATGTTGGACCCGCAGGACTCCATACCCCGTTGGTATTTACCGGTTGAATGGAGGTGTTGAACAATCCTCCTCCGTTATCATATCTCACAGAATTTGTGGCGGTGAAATTGCCCGCTTCTGTTCCATATTGTAGATGCAATACAGCATCTGTAATTGTTGAACCACCCGGAATGGATGACACATCAAAGTTTGTAACCGCCATAACCTTAGTTCTGCGAAGGGTATATTGCCCATCACCTAAACTTTCTCTACCAACCGGAGCCCCACCAGCATCATCAGCCTGGATATCGGCAATATCGTCACTTGAATCATCTAAGGGTGTTACTTTCCCTGTAGGGACAATATTTACGGTTTGACTGAAGGCTATTTCAGGATAAAGGAATAGGATTGTGAGGAGGGAGGTTGTTAGAAAAAGCGGTTTTAAGACGGAACGATAATGTTTGCCAAAAACCATATTTAATTTTTCTTCTTTTTTGGAGTGGAATGACCATAGTCTGACTTTGCAAGTTTTGTACCCTCTGGGAACTCCAAACCAATTACCAAGGAGGAAGGATTCCTAGTGCAAACACCTTGAAATATCAATAAAAATCAATTTTCTTAGAAAACCGATTAAATTCCCCAAAGGGCTTAGGAAAACCATGCAAGGGAGCCTTTAGGGAAAGAGTGGATAATAATTTTCTCTAAAAGGACAGCACGGGTTCACTGGACACAGATATTGGGGATTTCTTGGGGAAAGGTATGGGGAAAAACCAAAATGGAGAACTCAATCCATTCTTTTAGAACAATTCCTGAACGAAAGGGTTGGAATTACGCTCCTGGGCAATGGTGGTAACTGGGCCATGGCCTGGGAAAACCTCGGTCTCATCCTTAAATTCCATTAATTGGCGAACGGAGTTGAGGATATCATCGTAGGATCCCCCCCAGAGGTCTGTACGCCCGATGCTCCCAGCAAAAAGGGTATCTCCTGTTAAAAGGATTTCCCTTTCCCCTGGAAAATGGAAACAGATTGAACCGGGGGTATGTCCCGGTGTATGCAGAATTTGCGTTTGAAGGTCTCCCACCTTGACTTCCTCCTTATCTTTTAAAAAGTGATCAATTCGGGCAGGGGTGGGAACCGGAAGGCCCAAAAATTCAGCTTGCATTTTTAGATTAGAGTGAAGAAAAAGGTCCTCACCATGAAGGGCCACAGAAGCACCGGTTATGGATTGAAGTTGGTGAGTTGCTCCTACGTGGTCCAGATGGGCATGGGTATGAAGAATGGCTTTGAGTTTTAGTCCACGGTGGCCTAAAATCTCCAGAATACGGTCCGCCTCGTCACCCGGATCCACCACAATAGCATCATGGGTGGTTTCACAACCCAGGATCAGGCAGTTACATTGAAAAAGCCCAACTGCTAAATGTTCAAGTATCATCCCTGGATGCTTAAAAGTTCGCTGCTCAAGTGAATTTGAAGGGGGAAAGGCCCTTCTAACGGTTTCTCAAGGGCCAAATTCCCTTCCCCATTTCCTTTTCGGTAAGAAAATTGATAAGGCCCCCTGCCCGCCTTCTTACTGTAACGAAGCACCATGCTTGCCACCAACTCATGCTGAGAAGAATCAACAGGCCCGGTAATCAGTGCAACCGGTCCTGGAAACCCAAGAGGTTGAAAAAGGGTCATGGTATGATCTGCCAATTCTGCCAATGCCTCATTTTCTTCTCTGTTTCTTCCTAAGATTACTTTGACCTTTTCGCTGACCCGAAAATGTCTCCCGTATCGAAGCAGCTTTGCTTCATTCATAGAAACGTCCGGGTTGTGGGCAAAAAAGTCCCGGAGTTTTAGGGAAAATTCGGCATCGGTTAATAGACACCCCCCTGCAGGAGAACCATATTCCTTCAATGCCATACGCCCCGCCAATTGGAGTTGCGGTTGTCTGGACCGTCCCATCACACCCAAGAGTTTTTCCCGATCCACCCATCCTTTCTCCTCGGGAAGGGTGGGAGCTAAATGCCTTGCGGAAAGGGGTCTGAGAATGAGCCCTCCCATTTCACTTTCTTTATCAATCTTGACCATCGCTTCTCTTCGCTGAGACATGGGACGTTGCCCAAGAACTTCTCCGGTAACAATAAAATCCGCTTGTTTTTCCAACAATACTTTTTTGGCCAATTCAAACATGTAAATCCTACAATCAATACAAGGGTTCATATTTTTCCCGTACCCATACTTGGGGTTGCGGACCAGGTCTAAATAAGCCTCTCCTTTATCCACGATGGTTAAGGGGATATTTAACTCATCACACACCTTCCGAACCTCCGAATCACACCCCCAAGCACTGGAGAGAAAAAGTCCCTCCACACGAATTCCCTGATCCAACATTAATTTTGCCGCCAGCGTACTATCCAGTCCCCCCGACATGAGGGCAACCGCCGTTCGTTGCATATTTTTATTCTCCGGAAAAATAGACTGTGGTAGAAAAGAAAAAAACCTGGGAAATCATAGCAATCCGCTTACCTTCTGTCAACGCCTCGCTGCGAAATATGCTGATTTAAGGAAAGATTTCTACACAAAGGCCTAATGGAAACTGGGTCCAAGGGCCTAATCCGAAAAATAAGTCTAGGGCATAATTTTAAGAAAAATGGGCCTTAGGATGGATTGTGTCAACCTTATTTTTTGGTTACAGTGTCATTGTTGATAAAAGGGGTTGGTTTTACCCAAGAAATTTAAAAATAAGGAGGAACACTATGAAATGCCCGCGCTGTGCCGGGATCATGTTTAAAGATCGGCTAGAAGACCTTAAGGATGATACAGGCCAAATTTTTTTCTATGCCTATCATTGCTTCACTTGTGGAGAAATTCTGGACGATATGATTATCGGGAACCGAGGCCTAAGACCCAAACCCACGGTGACTCGTAATAGAAAACTATTGATCCACAACTAAAGCCAGTCATTTCCTTTTATACCCTCTATCCCTCATGAGGAAAAAGGCTTTCCCCAGGATCCCCATGAAAATCTTTTCCCCCGCAAGCTCCACATGGGCAAATTGCTCTTAATAGGTCAAAGGAAAACAATCCTGTACTGTGCCCATCACTCCATTCCACTTTAATGGCATAGCGTCCGATCCCCTCGATTTTTAAAGGTTTAACATCTTCCGGGATACTTCCTTCTTGGATTAATCTTTTCCCGCTCCACTCATCCACGCAAGCCGCACAACGGCAGTGGTTCCGCAAATAAAATGAGGGGTAAAAGCCTTCATGACCGTCAGTCCATTTTATCCGGATTCTTTGATCGGGTAGGCGTTCGATTTCCACAGGCATAGGGGTTTTTGGTGTAGGAACGGTACTCATATAATTCCTTTCCTGAATTCCATCATTTTCATCTAATTCGTTTTTGAAAAAGGCTCCAGGACGGTCTTTTTAAACCTACACTTTTTTATCTATCCCGGATCAACCCATTTTCCCTGGGCTTTAATTAACTCAATGAGTGTTTCATCCGCCCTCTCCTCCGGAACATTTTTTCTGACACGGTCTTTTCCGACATAAAGATCTACTTTTTGGGGCCCAGATCCGATATAACCAAAATCCGCATCAGCCATTTCCCCCGGTCCATTCACAATGCACCCCATAATGGCAATCTTTACCCCCTTAAGGTGTGACATTTTGGTTTTAATGCGTTCGGTAGTGGTTTGAAGGTTAAAGAGCGTCCGGCCACAAGAAGGACAAGAAATAAAATCTGTTTTTGACAGTCTGAGTCGAGTGGCTTGAAGGAGGTTGAAACTGAACCGCAAGGCATCGGAAGATTTCTCTCCCCCGCCCAGAGTGATCAAATCCCCAATCCCGTCTGAAAGCAAAGACCCGATTTGGACCGATCCATCCAGCAGCAAGGCTTCACTTTTTACATTGGAAACATACCGTAGGGTGAGGGGAACATCCATTTTTTTTTCGGCTAAAAAGCCCACCAAAAAACGTTGGGCCCCGATAAAATCCAGCCAATTCAAGGCAAATAGAAAATCAGGGAAGCCCTCCTCCTCACAAAGAAAAGCCAATCTCTCAAAGGTGGCCACCATTCCCAACAGCTCTTTTCTATCTCCTTGGGAAAGGAACCCGGGAACCGACCCTTCACCCACTTCCCATTGGATGGGAACTTGAAAGGTTTTGGCCATCCGAATCGTTGAACGCAGCGATGCCTCCCATTGATCTTTGGAAAGAGTACCATCCAGCACAAAATTTAATTTATGCACTCCTGGAAAAGCCCTTTCCAGGTGGGTTAGGCGGCTGTCCACACGGCAGGCCAATGGCAGGTAAATTCGTCTTAAATCCAGTTTCTGTTTAAGCGTGTTAAGAGCCTCCACCTCCGAATTAAAACCAAGTGGAATTTCTATGATATCTGCTTTGAGGGCTTCAGGGTCCCAAGGATTGCTCAGGTGAATGATCTCTTTTAAAAGCTGGTCCGGGCTAGATAACCCCGACTGGACCGGAAGTTCTACTGGGATGGGAGAACCCTCCCCTATGGGTACACCCAAAACCGAAATCTTTCTCGAGGCTCTTCGGCAATAAAAGAAGGGATTTCGAACATCCTGAATAAAACCGTATTTTTCGTTTTCCTTTTCTAATTTTGTCGAAGGGAAACCCCCTTCGACACTGGGTTTAATTCGGGCATTAAATTTTTGCACCAATTGAAACCCCACAGGGACCTCAGCCACGGGATCCTCGGTTAAAGAAACCCTGATGGTATCTCCAATACCATCCTCCAGTAAGGATCCGATGCCAATGGCAGATTTCACTCGACCATCTTCCCCATCCCCAGCTTCGGTCACCCCAAGATGGAAGGGGTAATCCATATTTTCCTGGGCCATCCGTGCCGCCAAAAGACGGTAGGTTTGAATCATCACCAGCGGATTGGAAGACTTCATGGACAGAACAATTTGATCAAAATGGTGGCGTTCACAAATCCGAACAAATTCAAGGGCAGACTCAACCATTCCTTCAGGAGTATCCCCAAATCGATTCATAATACGGTCGGAAAGGGATCCGTGGTTGGTCCCGATCCGGAGGGCCACCCCGTAAGTCTTTGCTTTCAACACAAGGGGCTTGAACTGGTTTTCCAAACGCTCAAGCTCCTGCTCATATTCACGGTCGGTGTATTCTCTCTGCTCAAACCGCTTCCGGTCGGCAAAGTTTCCGGGATTGATCCGTACCTTTTCAACGAATTCCACAGCCTTCAATGCCGCATTGGGGGTAAAGTGAATATCTGCCACCAAGGGAACTTTAAACCCTTCCCGACGAAGCAGCGCTTTAATCTCTTTAAGATTTTCTGCTTCCACTAAAGAGGGAACGGTCACCCGGACAATCTCACAGCCTACTTCCACCAGTTCTTTGATTTGAAAAACCGTTGCCTGTGTATCCCGGGTATCGGTAATGGTCATAGATTGCACCCGAATGGGATGATCACCCCCAATACCCACATCCCCCACCTGAACCACCCGGGTTTTTCTTCGAACGTAACCAAACGGATTTTCACAATAAGGAAGTGGATCTAACATTTTTTTAACAAACTGTGGTGGAGGTTAAACCAAACAATGATAATTTCTCTGTTCCATAGGGCAACCTTTTACGGCGCAGAAGACTCTCTCTTAGAGCAAATGGGACGAAAGCCCGCCATCTCTCTCAATGTACAGGGTGGAAGAAGATAATACCAAGGGTAGGGTTTACTTCCCGGAATTGTTTAACCTCATCCACCAATGCCTTCCACATTTCTTTCTGGGCATTATAGCATAAACATTGGGAATATTTGTGATGCAGGTTCAATTAATCCACAAATTCTGTAAAACGAACCGCAGCCCATGAGGTAATAAATAATTTGGAGAGGGTCCCCACAATCAGCCGATCACCCAAAGGGCAATTTTTTTTTAAGAAACATAGAGACTCCCTTTTGTTGACAGTCAAATCATTATTATGTTATCAAGACACACCAGTAAAGAACAACGTGTATTAAGTGAAAGTTTTTGCTTCAATCTGAAGGTAAAATGAGAAAAAATTACCTACCCTCATTTCCTCTGAGTACAACCAACCCACCTTGAGTGGAAATGTTTTAAAGGCTTTTTGTATGGCCAAAAGACCCAAAACAGACCAGGGAAACCCTTCAGAACAGATTACTCAATCCAGTGGGAGCAGTTTCACTTACTCCTTTTTCTTCCTACCTAAAAAAAAACGGGAAGCCATTACAAGGGTTTATGCCTTTTGCCGTTTAGCGGACAATGTTATAGATGAGGCACCCTCCCCATCACAGGCAAAAGAAAAGCTAGCTTTTTGGTTTCAGGAAGTAGACCTATGTTATTCAGGCCACCCCGCCCATCCAATTTCCAGGCAACTTCAGGAAACCATCAGGGAATTTAAAATTCCTAAAGACTATTTTTTAGAGCTCCTCCGAGGGGTAGAAATGGACCTGACCCAGCATCGGTATGAAACCTTTACAGATTTATATGAATACTGCTACAGGGTTGCCTCCGTTGTGGGACTCATATGCATTGAAATTTTTGGCTATCAGAATCCCATTGTCCGGGAACATGCAATTCATCAGGGATTGGCTTTTCAATTAACCAATATTCTTAGAGATGTGAAAGTGGATTCTGGGCTTGGGAGGATCTATCTTCCACAAGAGGATATGG
Source organism: Nitrospiria bacterium (assembly GCA_036397255.1). NCBI lineage: Bacteria > Pseudomonadati > Nitrospirota > Nitrospiria > Nitrospiria bacterium. The sequence goes on along the minus strand of DASWJH010000010.1, from coordinate 15,989 downwards.
AAAAGTTTAAGTATAATGAAAAAAGCCTCCTAGAGGAAAAATTCAATCCTGAATTTCAAGCTTTAATGCGATTTGAAGGCCAACGGGCAAAGGGTTTTTACCAAAAGGCCAAAGAATCAATTCCCCTCGAAGACCGACCCTCCTTGATTGCCTCCGAAATTATGGGTGCTATTTATTATCGGCTTTTGTTAAAGATTGAGGAAAACGAATACAATGTTTTCCATCACACCTTTCGCCTCTCCTCCTTCCAAAAGGTAACCATTGCACTGGGAACATGGTTTCGTTTAAAACTGGGTCTGGAAAAATCCGACCAATAAGGTAGAGGACACACAAAAAGGCTCACTTCCCACATTCACTATTGAATTAAATCAGGAAGAACCTTGAGAGAAGCCAAAAATAAAACAATCCCCAATAACTGCTGAATCATTTTAGCTGGAAAGCGGGTGGCTCCTAGATTGGACCCAATTTGTCCTCCTATGAAAACCGCAGCCCCGAGGGGGATCAAAAGAGCAAAATCCGGTATCCCTCCCAAAAGCCGGGCAACCAAACCGCTGGTTGAATTCAGCAAGATGAACCCCGCCGAAACCGCGGCCGTCTTTTTTGCATCCGCCCACCCTAAAAAAAGGATAAGGGGACTTAAAAAAATGCCTCCCCCCACTCCAACCATTCCCGCGACTCCCCCAAGAACAAATCCCATGGGAAGTCCCAACAGGTATAGGGTGGTCGAATTCAAATGGGCTACGGGTTGAATGGTCTTTCGAAGAAGGAGGAATCGTAACCCAGCTAAAAACAAGGTGAGAAATAAAACCCAGGATAGCAACTGCGAGGAAACCTCCAGGGAACCGCCCCAAAAAGCCGCAGGAATAGAGGTTAGGACAAAAGGAAATAGGAGTTTTCCGGAAAAATGGCCTCCTCTCCAAAAGTGGTAAAATCCTCCGCTAGAAACAATCAAATTAAACATCAAAACAAGGGGGGCGATTTCAGAATAGGGAAAACCTGCCAGGACCAGAATGGCCAAGTAAGCCGAAGCACCCCCATGCCCCACCGAGGAATAAAGAAATGCTGCACCAAAGAAAAGAAAGGGCAAAATCCAAAAAAGATAAGAGTTTGAATTCACGGGAATAACATACCTGAACACAAAAAAAAGTAAAGGACTCTGTTAGGAGGAGAAAGGAACCGGGAATTATTAAAGAAAGGGGTAAACCACTTTTTCGGAAGGCTGGTTTTATTCCGGAATACTTTGATTGAGAAGATCGATCATCTGCCTTAACCGGCCAAAATCTTTCCGATTAAAAGTAAAAGCCAAGCGGTTAAGCTTGGACAGATTTTCTTCATTAATTTCTTCGGGAAAAGGAGAACTTCGGGAAATCTTTCCTTCATTAAGGATATCTTTAAACTCAATATTAAGCCGTTCCAGGAGTTCATCGTTGACAGGGTAATGTAGCCTTAGCACCAATTGGGACTGAACAAACCGAGATGAATGATAATTGCGGTAGAAATGAACCACCTCATCCACGGCTTCATCCACACTGTCGGTCACTTTAAAGAGAGCCATATCTTCCTCTGATATTAACCCCCGGTTTAAGAGATGCTCCCGGATATATTCTCCCCCCTCTTTCCAGAAAATCCCTCCCGGTTCATCCAGAAACACGACGGGGAGAAGATTGCTCTTGCCGGTTTGAATGAGCGTCAATGCTTCAAAGGCTTCATCGTGGGTCCCAAAACCGCCGGGGAAAAGAACCACCCCATCGGTCTCTTTAATAAAAATGAGCTTACGGGTAAAAAAGTATTTAAAAGTAACCAGTTTGGGATCATTTTCAATGTACTCATTTGCATACTGCTCAAAAGGCAGACGTATATTGACACCAAAACTCTTTTCCCGTCCCGCGCCCCCCTGGGCCGCTTTCATGATCCCTTCCCCGGCCCCGGTAATTACCATAAATCCCAATTCGGTAATTTTCTCTGAAAAAAGCCTTGCCTGATGAAACACCTTATCATTAGCCCCCACGCGGGCGGACCCAAAGACGCTGACCTTCCGAATTTTTCGGAATGGCCTAAAAACCTTGAAGGCATACCGGAGCTCTTTCAAAGCAGAATTTAAAATTTTCAAATCCCCACGATCTGCTTGATCCCCGGCAAACTTTAAAACGGTGAGGATCATTTCTTTTAGGAGATCGGAATTGGGGGATCCCCCTCTCATTTCAATCAACCGCATTACATGGTCATCGAGGGTCCCGTGATCAAAGTCGTGATTGAGAACCATTTATTTCTCCAAATTTAAATCCTGAAAATCGTTTCGAACGTAGCACAGGGAGGGGGGACTGTCAACGAATGGCCTCACCTCGGTTTAATTCTGAAAACACCCATCCCTGACCCCAAAAGAGGAAACCGGGGGGGGATTTAAACAAAATATCGGCTTACATCAAATTTATATTTTGTGGAATCAATGGTTTGGATGATATGCCGTTGAGCGCCGAGATCTTCAGCCAAATCCAAAACAGGTCCATCAATTTCCTGTCCCCGAGGATCGGTTACTATTTTAATTTTAGGCCGATCGGCATGGTCGGGGTTCATGTGGTTGGCCAGTACAACCCCCACTTCTTTGGAATTTAATAACACCAACGTTCCAATAGGATAAAAACCAACACAATTCACAAAGAGTTTTAATAAAGTGGGGTCAAAGGCCTTTCCAGTTTTGCTTAACATGAATTTTAAGGCATTTTCAGGGGAAAAGGGAACCCGGTTGTAAACCCTGGAGGACGTCAATGCATCATAACAATCCACAATTCCAATAATTCTACCCAATAAAGTTAAATCTCTTTTATTTTGGAGGCGGGGATACCCTGAAAGGTCGTAATTGAGATGGTGTTCAAAAGCACCGATAGCACCGTATAGAGCCGACTCATGAAGTCCTTTCATTTTAACCAGTAGTTCCACCCCTAAAATAGGGTGGCGCCGCATAATCTTCCAGTCCTCCTCATCAAAATCAGTGGGTTTATTCAGTACTTCCAGGGGAATCTCAGCTTTTCCGATATCATGAAAGAGGGCAGCCATCCCTAATTCACTTAGAGCCCTTTTATTGTAGCCCATTCGCTGACCCATAGAAAGTGAAAGGATGCAAACATTGACCGAATGGTTATGGGTATATTCATCGTGCCCCCGGAGGGTCGTTAACCCTAAAAGGGTGGTTTCCTCCTTTAAAATCATATCCACCATCGACTGAACCACTCGTTTCGCCTTTTTTACATTCATCTGCCCAAGTTTTACATTTTCCATTACCTCGGAGACAACCGAGATGGTTTTGTAATACGTTTTTTTCGCAATTTCTTTTTTATTTTTTACGATCTCTTCGTTATCTTTCTTTTCTTTTTTCTCGGTAAGCTTCCCAACCTGAATATCAGGAACGCCCCCTCCCTTCAACTTATTTTCCAGGGGTTCAAAGGGATCTTCCGTTCGAACATCCGTATTGGCAAACAGGTATACAAACTGTTTCAATTGATCCTTGGAAATCCCCTTGGATATTTGAATCGTTCCAACTTTCCGCTTTCGCATCTCTTCAATCACGGACATAAAACTCACAAAGGCATCGATATCAATACGAAGCTTGGTATCGCCCAAAAAGAGGCAGTCCGCCTCCAGGCTGATATTCACAGTGGAATCGATTTTGAACAGATCATCCAAGGTATTGAAGAAATTGGTAATCGGCTGATCCCAGACCACATTCCTTGGATCATGGATTTGAGCGGTTTTCAACAAAATATTGAACTGGTTGATCAGCCCCTTTCCTAGCCGATAGGTTTGATCATCTTGTACGGTCTTTGCTGGCATCAACTTATCCTTTTCAAGAAGTAGGAAATCCCCGTTTATGAACGGGAGGACCCTACCAAGGCTTTTTTGCACGCCTCACGGGTAGTTTTATTTTTGGAGTCCGCTCCCCCTTTTAAGGCGTTCCAGGCAGCCTCTCCCCCGATTTTTTTGAGGACAGCAGCGGCGCAAATGCTAAGTTCATCCTGCTTGTGGTCGGAAAACCAGAACTTTCTTTTTTTGATCAAGAACCCCTCAAGGAACGGGACCACTGAGTCCCCCCCAATCTTTCCAATGGATTCAAATATCTCCTGCTTTTCAGAGAGTTCTTTTTCATGAAAGCCATTTTCCACTACCATCCGCTGAAGTGTTTTCAATCCCTCCTTGGAGCTAGAAGAAGCCGCCCAGCGAACCACCTGCTGACGAATGAAAGGATCGGGATCCTTTAAAAAGGCCAGGTAAATACCTTCTACCTGCTCTCTTCCCATGGCGCTAATGGCTGAGATGACTTCTTTTCGGACCCGAGGCTCCGGATGGCAGCTTAACCGCTTGAAATGCTCCAATCCCTTTGGATCCCCTATTTTTCCCAAAATATAAACCAGGTTCCGGATCACAAACCACCTTGAATCCCTAAGACCCGTTACCAAAACCGAAATATCGTTTTTTCCCAAAACCACCAGGGCTTCGCACACCAACCGGCGAACTTTCATCTGATTAATGGTACCCAATAATTCCACAAGAACCGGAATGGCATTCTGGGGCAATAAACTCAGAAAAAGCGTGAAATTTTCTGTGTCTTCCAAATTTCCAATTCTTAAAATTTTTTCAATTTCTCTAAAGTTTTCCGTTCCTCCCGCCCACTCCAATGCATGATGAAGATTCGATTGGTGATGGGGAGAGGGACTAGGGGATGCCTGTAAAACTTCCCGAAATACTTCCAGAACCTTGGCCGCATGGTAAAAGTCTGTCTGGGCAATCAAGATTTCCAAGACCCGGCGGGTTGCCCCGATACATTCCTCAAAAGCTTCATCTTCCTGTTCAATCCGTAAAATCGAACCGAGGATAATGATCATTTCCATTCGAAGATCTCTTTTTTCCTCAATCTCCATCAAATTTTTAACCCTTCCAATTTCCTCTTCGTTTAATTGGAACACTTGAGAATAGGGTCGTTCAGGCCGTTTTAATTTCTGTGCTTCATATTCTTCGGAAGCCTTTTGAATTTCCTCTTTTAATAGGACTTGGCGCTGTCGGATTTGATTGGGATCCTCATCCATTTTTTGCTCGGATTGAATAATCGCATCTTCTTCCAAAAACTCTTCTGCAATGGCATAACTCATATGGGTAAAATGCTTTTCCCAAAGAAGGGTCACCATATCATCGTTGGGGTTGGAAGAATCAAACTCCTGTCCCATGATTTCTAACAAATTAAATATTTCTTCGGGCTCGAGTCCTTCATGAAAGGTTATCTCCATTAAACCATCGATATAAAATTTAAACGCAATACTTTCTAGACGGTTAGTATTCTCATAAACCGTTTCTTGGTGGAAAAGGAGTTTAAACTGTTGAATTTCCAAAGCCAGGGAAGGGTACTGATTTAAATGGGCCGAGAACTTTTCGGTGAGTTCTTTGAGATGTTTCTGATGAATAGGGTTGTTGGGGAGATATATTTTTAAGGTTTTGGCCGTTTTGGTCAGAGCCTGTAAAAGGTCTTTGACCGACTTGAGTTCTTCTGGGTCAATTTTTTCCTGATGGTCTAGGGTCTCTGGTTCCGCAACCTTTTTTCCGCTCTCTTCAGACATTCAGACACGTTTCTTACATACAGGAAGGATGGTGGGTTAAGTACTTTGTAATAATTAAAAAGTATATAAGGCAACCAAGTTCTTGTCAAAGTGAGATAAATGGAGTTAAATCCTTTTCAAACTTAAAGAAAACCTTTTTTTTTTTGACATTTAATTTTATTAGAAAAAATGTTCTAAATTGGACCACCCTCTCCTAAAAAAAACCATGAACCTCTCCTTGAACGTTTCCTCCGGACAGGACTGGGAGGCCCTGGGTTCCCTTTCCAAAAATAAAGTCAGTTTTTTAAAAAAAGTGGGTGTCCGCTTTTTACTCCTGCTGACTCCTCACCATTTAAAAACCTAAGAGGCATAAAAATCCCAATTTACTGAATAATTAAGAAGAAAAAACCTGCCTTTTCGCTTTTAAAGGTATTCTCCGTACTAAAATTTAAAACTTTAAATTTTTCAATAAGTTGTATTTTCCCCCGAAGAAGCTTGACTTTGATAATAGAATTCGCTATATTTTCATATAAATCCTATCGGAATAGTAGGAATTAAAAAATGAGATTTTCAATAAAAGGTGAATACGGAATTTTAGCGGCCTTAGAAATTGCTCTGCATACAGACCAGGGGCCTGTACAAGTTAGAAAAATTGCCCTTCAACAGGGAATTCCTGTTCGATTTTTGGAACAGGTAATGAGTTCTTTAAAAAAATCTGGACTGGTGGAAAGTGTCCGGGGAGCTCAAGGGGGTTATCGGCTTTCCAAGCCCGCCGATGAAATCCGTTTATCCGACCTGATCCAGGCTGTGGAAGGGCCCATTTCCCCAATGGCTCGCACCAATGAAAATTCTTTAGATTCCCGGGGAGGCCATGGAGAAGAAGATGTTCTAAAAGATGTGTGGGGAGAGGTCAAGGATTCTATCATTGGAGTCCTTGATTCCATCTCGCTTCAAGACCTTTGCAATCGGAAGAAAACAATTGAGGATAGAAAAGCCCTAATGTATCACATTTAGCGGGTACGGGGAATAACCTTGAGAAAAAGATGGATCTTGAATTAGCCCTTATCGTATTAATCACCATTACATTGGTGGGTGCCACAGTAAATGGAGCCCTGGGTTATGGGTTTTCCTCCACAACTGTTCCGGTGGCCTTGGTTTTTTTCACCAACCGTATCTTAAATCCCGGCCTGGTCCTGATCGAAGTGGTTATTAATATATATGTCGTCTTAATCAACTGGCGTAGCATTCCCAATATTTGGAGAAAAGTCCTTCCGGTTTTATTGGGGCTTGCCCCCGGGGTGATTCTAGGAACCTTTCTCCTCTTTTGGATCAATCCAGGTTGGTTAAAATTGGTCACTTTCGTCATCATTCTCCCTTTAATTCTTCTTCAGGCGGCAGGGATTCGCAAGCCAATTCGGTCCATTTGGAAATTTGGGATTCCCTTTGGGGCAGGTGTTGGTGTTCTTTATTCGGTTACAACCATTTCGGGCCCATTATTGGCGGTAAAATTTAACAACCAAGGCTTGGTTAAACAGGATTTTCGTGCCGCTATTGGTCTGATTCGAATTTCCCTTTCTAGTCTAACGGCAATTACCTATTACCAAATTGGACTTTATAGTGCAGAAAGCATCCAATTGCTGCCCTACATTATTCCTAGCGTTCTCATCGGAATACCGATTGGAGCTTTTTTAATCCGGCAGATGGATCCGGAAACCTTTCGCCGGGTTTGCATGAGTGCCGATGTTTGGTTTGTGGGATTTGGTCTTTCACGAGTTTTTATCGACTTAAGCCTCTTGACGAGCCCCCTAGCCTACAGTGTATTGTTAATGGTAGTGATCATTGATTTTTATTTATTGCATCAGTATTTCACAAAACTCAATATATTCAGGCAACCGGAGGTTCGAACCCCTCTTTAACATCGATTGGGGATGACTGATTAACCTAAAATTTATGGGGAGTTGAATACCGTATGGAACGAAATTACATCGAAACAGATATTCTCATTATCGGAGGGGGAACCGCCGGTTGCCTTGCAGCAGTTGAAGCCAAGGAAAAATTTCCCAACCTTCAGGTCACCATTATGGAAAAGGCCCATATTGATCGGAGCGGTTGTCTAGCGGGAGGAATGAACGCTATCAACGCCTATCTAAATCCAGGGGAAACCCCGGAGAGCTTTGTAAAATATGTCCGGTTTGATTCCTGCGGGCTCATTCGGGAAGATCTGGTAAAAAGCATGTCGGAATTGTTCGAATACTCGGTTAAAAAGGTCGAGAGCTGGGGATTGCCGATTCAAAGTGATGAAGATGGAAACTATAAAGCCCGTGGTCGCTGGAATATTAAAATCAACGGGGAATCCCTCAAACCCATCATTGCTAAGGCGGCCCGGAACGCCGGGGCCAAGGTCCTTAACTGGGTGGTGGTAACCAATCTTTTAATGGACGAAAACCGTGTCATCGGGGCAACCGGTTTCAGCATTCGAAATGGCACTTTCTTTGTGGTCAAATCCAAAGCCACGATCATTGCAACTGGAGGCGCGTCTGGCCTCTATAAACCCCACAACACCCATGACGCTCAGCATAAAACTTGGTATTCCCCTTATAATACCGGTGCTGGTTACGCCATGGGCATTCGGGCAGGGGCGGAAATGACCAGTTTTGAAATGCGGTATGTCTCCCTCCGGGTAAAGGATACCATCGCCCCCACCGGAACCATCGCCCTAGGGGCAAACGCCCCCCAGGTGAATGGTAAAGGGGAACGATTCATGGCCACCAAATACAAGGAGTTAGGGGGAGACGGAGCCCCTACCCCCTATCGGGCTTATGGCCCCATTATGGAAATCAAGGAAGGGAGAGGACCCGTATATCTGGACACCCGTCATCTAAACCCCCAACAGGTCTCTCAATTGAAATCCGCCTTTTTGGACATGTACCCCTCTATGGTTCTATATTGGCTTGCCAATGATATCGATCCCAGTAAAGAACCCGTTGAAGTGCAGACCACGGAACCCTATATTGTGGGCGGACACACACAATCCGGCTATTGGGTCGATTTAGATCGTAAAACCTCCCTTGAAGGACTTTATGCCGCAGGAGATGTGTCGGGAGGTGCTCCGTATAAATTTGTCAGCGGTTGCTGGGCAGAGGGTGTAATTGCGGCTCGGGCCTCCGGGGCCTATGTCCAGACCATTTCTCACGGGAATTTAGATGAAAAAGGGGTGGACCAAGAGGAAAAACGGGTTTTTCAGGCCATACAGAATCACACCAAAATGAAAGATGGCATTAAGGCCTATGATATGGAAGTCCGACTTCAGAAAATCATGGAGGAGTATGCTGGAGGGTCTTCCAATTATTATGAAATGAACGAGGAAAAACTCCTGGTGGCAAGAAAACAGCTTCAAAAACTTCCAGAGCAGGTTCAATATCTCACCACTGAGGACCTGCATGGACTTATGAAAGTACATGAAATTATCGATCGAATTGATGTGGCCCAGGTTTTGGTGGAACATCTGATTTATCGGAAGGAAACCCGGTGGCCAGGTTATCAAACCCGCGTGGATTTCCCCCAGCGGGATGACAAGCACTGGCTAAAATTTGTCAACTCCCGTCGGGACCCCAAAACCGGTGTCATTGAAATGCTGACTAGACCCTATGAACAACTCGTTCCCGGAGACCGCTACGCGCCCCGGTAGTGATTTGGAAAATACTTGGAGGTAGGAAATGCCCGTATATGTTAACCCGGAAATTTGTGATGGATGTGGAAACTCGGCACAACCCCCCTGTGTTCGCATGTGCCCTGGCGACCTGATCGTCAAAGATCGGGGGACCAACAAGGCTTATTTAAAATATAAGGAGGATTGCTGGGACTGCTTGCCCTGTGTAAAGGCCTGTCCCGAAGAAGCCATTGAGTTTAAGCTCTCCTACCAACTGGGATTCCAGAAAGCAAAGCTGATTCCCCACATAAACGGAAAACGGGATAAGATCACATGGGAAGCCATCGACAATGAAGGTAAGGTAGAGGAATTTGTCATTCCCACGAAATTACTTCCCGTGGCTTTGGATGAAAAGGTGGAGGGAACCACCGCGGTGGACTATTCCATTTAGATCATGTGAAAGGATGGGATACCCAATGCCCGGATCCAATTCCTTTCACCCTATAAGGAGTTAAAAAATGGAAACACAAAAGACCATAAAGGAAAAAAAAGGGGGAACCCCCATCTCCCCGGAAATGGCAAAAGACATCGCCAGCTTTGAAGCGGAAATTCAACGCCTGAAAAAAGGTGAAATACCTGAGGAGGACTTCAAGGCTTTCCGCCTCCAGCATGGCATTTACGGACAGCGACAACCCGGCGTCCAAATGGTCAGGATCAAAATCCCGTACGGAGGATTGAGTTCTGAGCAGATGGTCCGCATCGCCGAAATCAGTGAAGAATTCTCCGATGGGATCTCTCATGTAACCACCAGACAGGATATTCAGCTCCACTGGGTTCCCCTTGATCAAATACCGATGGTCATGCGTGGCCTGGCCGAAGTGGGAATAACCACACGGGAAGCTTGCGGGAATACGGTTCGCAATGTCACCGCTTGTCATTTTGCGGGGGTCTGCCAATCGGAAATCTTTGATGTCACCCCCTATGCCCAAGCCATTTCTGCTTTTCTGTTGAGAAATCCAGTGTGCCAAAGTCTTCCCCGGAAATTTAAAATCGCCCTCTCCGGTTGCCCCACGGATTGTGCTTTGACCCATATTCATGATATCGGCCTGATCGCTACAAAGCGCCAGGAAGGAGGCCGGGATATTCCAGGTTTTAAACTCTATGTGGGAGGAGGACTCGGCTCTTCTCCTAAAGTGGCCAAGCTTCTCAGCGAATTTGTTCCCATGGAAGATCTCCTCCCCTACTGTGAAGCAATGATTCGTGTCTTCAATCAACGGGGAAACCGGAAAAACAGAAACCGGGCCCGAATGAAATTTTTGATTGAACGGATTGGAATGGCTGAATTTCGAAGACTTTTCGACATTGAATACAATGCCATCCTTGAAAAGGGAAAACCCTCTCTTGACCTTCCGGTCATATTGGACAGCGAAATCCCGTCTCTTCCGGTTTTAAACGGTACACGCAAGATTCGGGAAAACGGCCATTTCGGTGCCGTATACGAAAAATGGCTGAAAAGCAATGTCATTTCCCAAAAGCAGAAAGGGTATGTCACCGTTGTCATCAATCTCCCCTTGGGGGATATGACCGCCACCCAATTTAAGGATCTGGCTACTATTGCAAAAGACTTTGCGGGCGGGCATGTGCGAACCACTGTTCAACAAAATATTGTTTTAAGATGGATCCGGGCAGCCGACCTCAAAGCGCTATATCTTTCCCTACTCAAAATATCTCTGGCCGATGGGGGAGCCCAGCGTTTGGGAGATGTAACTTGCTGCCCGGGTTCAGACACCTGTAACCTGGGAATCACCTCTTCAATTGGGGTCTCTCGCGCTTTAACAGACGCTTTGAAGGCCAACGGACTGGCTGATGTGGAAGGTATGGGGATTAAAATCAGCGGATGCCAAAACTCCTGCGGCCAGCACCACGTTGCCTCCATCGGGTTCCATGGTGTCAGCAAAAAAGTCAGCGGCCGGTTGGTCCCTCACTATGAGATGCATTTAGGCGCTAGAACCCACAATGATGGAGGCGCCAGTATTGCCAAGGCCACGATGAAATTACCCGCCAGGCAAATTCCTGAAGCCGTAGAACACCTGGTGAAACTTTATCAAAGTGAAAAAACACAAGATCAATCCTTTGCGGATTATGTTGATCATTTAGGACGGGATAAAATCAAAGAGGTTCTTGCTCCTTATACCCATGTTCCCACCTTTGAGGAAAGCCCGGAATTTTATTACGATTGGGAATCCAATTCGGAATTCAATCTGGAGGGAATGGGGGCGGGGGAATGTGCGGGTTCAGCCGATGAAATGCTACAATCCGGACTGGAGGAAGCCAATCGGAGTTTGGAACATTCCACCCTCATGTTTGAAAAAGGCCAGCTCTCCGATGCGGTCTCCAAATCCTATCAAGCGGTTCTCACGGCTTCAAAAGCACTTTTGGTCATGGAAGGGGTCGACCCCCTAAGTGATCTTGAAACCCAAGAGGAATTTGAAAAACGGATCATTCCCAAACGTGGGGGGTTTTCCTACTTCACCGATTTGGTAAACCGCCTCAGCCACCTCAGTCAGGGAGATATGAAAGCCGAGGCCGTAAAAACCCAAATGGGAGAAGCCAGGCGTTTCGTAGAAGAATGCCAGAGCAGCCTTAATGAATTGGGCCACTCACTCGAGGAAGGGAAAAAACCGGAAGAAAAACAACCAGCCCCTTCAATTGGCATTACCGAGGAGTTGGATCTTAAGGGTGTAGCCTGCCCCTTTAACTTTGTTCGCACAAAACTGAAACTCGAGGAAATGGAATCGGGCGATATCCTTGCGGTCATCCTGGATGATGGGGAGCCCATTGAGAATGTTCCCCGAAGTGTTAAAGATGAGGGGCACCGCATTGTGGAGCAGACCAAAATAGATGAACATCATTACCGAATCGTCATTGAAAAAGACTCCGTTTCCAAACAGGCAACAACCCAGGCGCCCAAATTCAACATTAAAGAAAAACTAGACTTGAAAGGCATTGGGTGCCCCTTTAACTACGTCCGAACCAAGCTCAAATTAGAAGAGATGGAAAATGGGGAAATTTTAGAGATTGTGATTGATGATGGTGAACCTTATGAAAATGTTCCCAAGAGTGTCTTAAGCGATGGCCACCAGATATTGGAGGAAGAGAAAATCGGAGAACACTACCGGTTGGTGATTCAAAAAGCAGAAGAATAAACCTTGATTCCAAAAAATCCCCCATGGTACTTTGGTTTTTTGGAAATTTAAAATCCAGAAATTTTTGGACTGAGAGAGGAGGTAAATCACGTGGCACGGTATCTCATCGTTGATAGCAGAGATTTGCAAGAGTATTCCAGCGGACGCTACATTCAAAATCTAGCTGGAAAACTCCAAGGGAAAGGAAATGACGTTACCCTGTTTTTGATTGAAAACGGCGTGCTGGCCGCCCGAAAAGGAAACGAGTTTGGTAAAGGGTTGACCGATTTGACCAAACAAGGCGCCAAGGTTTTCGCCGAGGATGTTTCTTGTAAAGCCCGGGGCATTTCAGATATGGGTGATGGCATCAGCCAAGCCAATATGGATCAACTGGCAGATCTCATCATTGAAGGCAGCGACAAAGTTATTTGGTATTAAGATTTGGAAGTCATTGCAAGGGAAAGGGAATTAATCTCCTCATTTCACCCCAACCGATGGTGAAAAAAACCCCAATGACCAAAAAGTTATTTTAAATTAAGGAGGCGAAAAATGGCTGTAGCACAAAAAGCAAAACGCGTAACCATAATGCTTGCGACCGGCTCATACCTCAGAGAGGCCCCCACAACCGTCCTCCGACTGGTTGAAAAACTCCTTCAAAAAGGAGTCGATGTAAACGTTTGGGCTTTCGAAGAGGCCGTTACACTGACCAACAAAGACCAAATTGACCATAACGAACCTTCCTCCCTTCAAAAAGTTTTGGGAGAAAAACACGGACACATCAGCCGCTCCATTGACATGCTGATGCGGGCCGGGTTGCACGGCGCCAAGATGGACTGGGTTTCGTGCATTCTCTGCGTACAAGAACGGGGAGTGGAAAAGCATCAAATGGGTGGAGCAATCATCGGAACCTTAGGCGATCTGTGGAAATTCGTACGGGCCGCGGACAAGGTCATCTCCATTCCAACATACCGCTAGGAGCCTGGGGACATCGGGACAAAACGCCCATGTTCCCGGTTAATATATTTAGAAGGAGGGTAAATCATGGCCAATAAAGTTTTAGCAATTTTCGAAAAACCGATCTACCATAGTTTTGAACCCGTCGATCCCCACTTGTTTGCGGTGGGATTAGGCATTGCGGATACCCCTGTTGAAATCAACGTGCTTCTCCGGGATTCCGCGGTCACCTATGCGGCTAAAAATCAGGTTCTCAAGGGACCCAAGATTGCCGGTTTGGATATTCAGGATTTCGACACCTCCCCTGGGAAATTGATCGAGTTCATGGTCCAGAACGGTGGAAAAGTTCATGTAGTAGAAGAAGACATGAAAAGCCGAGGACTTAAGTCCACCGATTTGGTTCCCGGCGTCACCGTGATCAGGGAAGATGACACCATCCAGCTCCTCGATGAACACGAAGCATTCATGGTCCTCTGAAAAAATGAACATGACCCAGCCGATCAAGACATTAGATGTCCGGGAACTTTTTAACCCCGTGGACTGTCGGAGTCTAGGGGTCATCCGAACCACTTTGAATGATATGAACCGCGGCGAAGTGCTGGAGGTCATTGGAAATGTGTTTCAGCAGCGGGAAATTGAACCCTTGATGAAAAAACTCGGCCACCCCATTCTCAAAGCCGTAGAGGAAGAAGGGTTGGTCAAAATCCAAATTGAGCGGCAAGGAAGAAAATGAATAAGCTGGCCATAATCGTCACTCGGGGAACCCATAACAGCCTGGTGACTGTTTTCACCCTGGTCATGGCCGCCGCCGTTTCTGAAATTTCCGTTCGTGTTTTTTTCCGGGATGAGGCGGTTTTCAGCCTCAAGCAGTCCCAAATTAAAAAGGTCCCTTTATCCGATGTGTTTAAAGAAACCGAAACTGAAATCAGGAAGAACCTTCAAAAAGCCAAGCTGGATGATCTGCAACGGTTAATGAAAGAGGTTAAATCTCAGGGAGACGTCAAATTCTCCGTTTGTACCTCATCCATGGCCATTTGCGGCGTCAAACAGGACGATCTGGTTCCTGAAATTGACGAAGCAAGAGGTCTCACCTCTTTTCTCCTGGAAGAAATGAGCGAAGCCGATCAGGTCCTCTCTTTTTAACCCCTCACATGTAAACCTCAAATGGAGAAAAAGAAATGAGTGTCTTGCCGATTCAACCCCATGGTGGAACCTTAATTAATCGACTCCTCGAAGGACAAGAACGTCAGGAGGCCGAGGCAAAAGCCAACGGTTTAAAGAAAATTCCCGTGAACACCAGGGAAATGTCCGACCTTGAGCTGATTGCCATCGGCGGGTTTAGTCCTCTCACGGGTTTTATGTCCGAAGAAGATTACACCGAAGTGGTTGAAGACATGCACCTGTCCAACGGCCTGCCCTGGTCCCTTCCCATTACCCTTTCCGTTAACAAGGAGCAGGCGGGCTTACTCAAAGAGGGAGAAGAGATCGCCCTCACCGATGAAGGCGGGAAACCGATCGCAATTATGGAACTGAAGGAAAAATTCCCTCACGCAAGATCCAAAGAGGCCCAAGCGGTTTACGCAACCACCAGCACCGATCATCCGGGGGTAGCCTATCTTCATCAAATGGGTGAAATCCTCCTGGGGGGACCGATTCAACTCCTTCAAAGACCCTCGCACAGCGATTTTCAGGAATTCCGTTTAGAACCCGCACAGACACGGAGAATTTTTAAAGAAAAAGGCTGGCGCCGTGTAGTGGGTTTTCAGACACGAAACCCCATACACCGAGCCCATGAATATATTCAAAAATGTGCCTTGGAAGTGGTGGATGGTCTTTTGGTCCACCCCCTTGTTGGAGCCACTAAGGGAGATGACATTCCAGCAGACACAAGAATGAAATGCTATGAAGTCCTGCTCGAAAACTACTATCCGAAAGACCGGAGCATTTTATCCGTTTTCCCAGCTGCTATGCGTTATGCGGGTCCAAGAGAAGCCATCTTTCATGCACTGGTCCGAAAAAACTACGGCTGCACCCACTTTATTGTGGGCCGGGATCATGCCGGTGTGGGAAGCTTTTACGGCACCTTTGATGCCCATTATATTTTTGATCGATTTAAGCCAGGCGAACTGGATATTACCCCACTTTTCTTCGACCATACCTTCTATTGCAAACATTGCGAAGGCATGGCCTCCATCAAAACCTGCCCCCACGATAAAAATGAGCATGTTTCATTATCGGGAACCAAGGTTCGGGAGATGCTCCGAAGCGGCATCATCCCCCCGGTGGAATTCACCCGGTATGAGGTGGCTCAAATCCTCATCGAAGCCATGAAACCCCAGGAATAACCGGAAAGAGCACCATGATTGCGCTCAGAAAACTCTACCAAAAAGGGTGGCCCTACTTTTTCCCTATTCTACTAATCCTCGTGGTCCTCATTGCCTTAATGGGCTATTAGAAGCTTGTTTGTGCCTTAGATCGTCATTCCCGCGAAAGCGGGAATCCGATATGGTTGACATACGTCAAGAAGGAAAAAGTATCCTGTCCCCTTTTTCACGGGGTCCTGGTTTGACGATGAATCCAGGACACAAGCAGAGACGGGACCGATGATGCGACGTTTGA
>DASWJH010000009.1 GCA_036397255.1 Nitrospiria bacterium | reverse complement strand
GAATATCAGATTGATCAAACGTCGCATCATCGGTCCCGTCTCTGCTTGTGTCCTGGATTCATCGTCAAACCAGGACCCCGTGAAAAAGGGGACAGGATACTTTTTCCTTCTTGACGTATGTCAACCATATCGGATTCCTGCTTTTGCGGGAATGACGAAGCAAGCTTCGGGGTATTCTATCCGAATGAGAATAAATTCTAGACTCGCCAATGTGGAATTTATCTTGTTGCTGAACATTGCTCCCATGCCTGAAACCCTTTCTTAAGGGTTGATTTCGGCAAATAATTTCCGTTGATTCTTTTGTTTTTGGGATTTAAAATACAGCTCCCATTAAAGTATCCTTCTTAAACTAAAGTAAGGGGGAAAATATGCCTCCTAAAAGCGATGAAATATCCTCTGAATTGATCAAAGCCAGCCTTTTAGTCAATTCAAGCCTTGATATCGAAAAGGTTTTGGAATCCATTCTCCAATCTGCAATGAAGTTAATTGAGTCCGAGGCGTGCAGCATTATGTTTTTGGACGAGGCCAAGCAGGACCTTCTTGTTTTCTTAGCCTTGGGTGAAAAGGGGAAAGAAATACAAAAACTGCACGTAAAAATGGGCCAAGGCGTTTGTGGTTGGGTGGCATCGAAAGGAAAAGGCATTATTGTGAATGATGTCTCTAAAGACCCACGGTTTTTCCCCGGATTTGACAATTTAACCGGTTTTAAAACCCGCTCAATCCTTTGTGCCCCCCTTGTGAATTTGGGCAAAGTCATCGGTATAATCGAATTGTTGAACGGACACAATCGTATTCCTTTTAAGGAAGAGGACATGCAACTGCTCTCAGCCTTTGCCTCACACGCAGCACTGGCTTGGACAAATGCAAAGCAATTTAACGACCTCAAAACGAAGCACGATGTTCTCTGGAATGAAGTTAAGGCGAAAAACCCTTTAGTCCTAGGGGAAAGCCCTTTGATTCATACCGCTGCTGAAAGAGCGAAAAAAGCCGCGGTAACCGATTCGACCATTCTGTTGTTGGGCGAAAGCGGAACTGGAAAGGAAGTTTTTTCACGTCAAATTCACCGGTGGAGCGATCGAGCCAATGGGCCTTTTATTCCAGTGAACTGCGTAGCTCTTTCAGAAGGATTGGTGGAGAGTGAACTGTTTGGCCATGAAAAAGGCGCCTTTACGGGAGCCCAGCATCAAAGAAAGGGTAAGCTAGAAATTGCGGACGGAGGTACGGTTTTTTTGGATGAAATTGGGGATATGAAGCCTTCTCTTCAGGTTAAGCTCCTGCGATTTCTCCAAGAAAAAGAATTTGAAAGAGTGGGTGGGAACGACCCAATCCGTGCAAATGTCCGGATCATCGCGGCAACCAATAGGAATTTAAAAAAGACCGTCGAAGAGGGTTCCTTTCGCAAAGACCTCTATTTTCGGCTTAACGTAATCCCGATCGAGCTTCCTTCCCTTAGAGAGCGGAAAGAAGATATATCCGCCCTTTCCAAGCACTTTCTTTGCCGGTTTCAGAATGAAACAAAAAGAGCGGGCCTCGATTTTTCACCGGAAGCACTGGAAGCTTTAACGGTCTATGATTGGCCCGGAAACGTCAGGGAGCTTGAAAACACCATCGAGCGAGCCGTCGTGCTCTCATCTGGAAATCAAATAAAACTCGAGGACTTGAACCTCCCTATTCATCAAGAGGCCCGAATGGAATCTTTTCTTCCTTTTCGTGACTCTGTCAAATCCTACAAAAAATACATTTTAACTAATGCCTTGGCAAAAACCAATGGGAACCGCATACAAGCTTCGAAACTGCTTAACCTTCAACCCTCATATCTTTCACGATTAATCAAAAATCTACAGATTCACTAAAACAACTCGTTGCCATATCTAATTTTCACCTACCCTTATCCTTTCGGATAATCTTTTCTTGTTCCACCAAAAACAATAAGTTTCTGGAACCAAAAAAGATAAAAGAAATAAGTCATTGTTTTATATATTATATTCACGCACTGTGTTGCCCAAAACTGGACGTCCTCGGCTGAAAAATATGACTGGCATTATTATTGCTCAATAGAAAAGATAAAACCATTTAGAAGACGGAGGGAGGTGAAGAGAATGTTAAACTTTATCAATTTTCTAATTATGGGAACCATGGGAGGGGTTATGATCGGAATGCTTTCAACACTTTAACATTCCAAATTCAGGTAGAAAAAAAAGAAAGGAGAAAGAAAAATGGTGAGTCAAACCAATTTTTTAATCATGGGGGCCATGGGGGCGTTCTTATTCGGAGTCTTATTCACCCTTTAGGATTCCGAGGTCAAGTGCGGGGGACACCAATTTTCCTCTCGAAGGAAAAAGGAATATAGACGGATGAGGTAAAAAATTGTGAATAGACCCCCGCTCATCCCATTCGTTTTCCACAAGGTATCTTCCCATTTAATTTAAGTTTCCTAATTTGGAAACGTACCCTCTGCTGGCACTGTTACGGATGAAAAAAAGAAAATTCGCTTTCTGAACGACCGGGAATAAATTAAAAAATTGCACCTAATGGTTGATGGCTTTCTGGGGGATCTCATAGTGAATGGGAGACAAATTAGCGGTTTTAAAAACCCAACAACTTTATCCAAAAAAAAAAGCAGATCCCAATTATCGAAAACACAAAATTGGTACTAGTTAAGGACTAAATTTTGGGAAATAGTACTAAAATAATACCAAAATAGTACCAAATTAATATTGACAAGTTAATCTATTTCAGCCATAAACGAAAAAATAAATAGGGAAAAAACAGGCGATGGAAGGACCTAAGGCTACCGATCCTTGGTATTCCTTAGAAGACAGCCGGACTGCTAAAGTGGCAATAGTTTATGGTTATTTGGGTGGCTCGTCTTTTTTTATTTCTTAAAAAAATAGGAATAAAGAATAAGAGGATAAGTGGTCATCCCTTTTTCCCCCATCGCCTTCTAAAAAAGGAGGGGAAAATGTATATATCCAAGTTCATAAGGTTTCTAATCCATCCCCGTATGGCACTTCTTGCGCTGGGGATTGTACTCACATTTTCTACAGTTGGCTACAGTGAACCTCCAAATTCTGATGTAGACCCGACCGAAAATCCATTCATCGATGTTGCCACCACGGGCGCCGAGCAAGCGCACGCCATGGAGGTCATGATGGATTGGATGAAGGACCAAGGCGTGGGAGACCCCCACGAGGAGTGGCACGAAACAATGGTCGTCAAAGATACCGGTGACATGTGGCACTTCAAAATGGACCAGATTTATCAGGACATCCCCGTTCTCGGAGGCCACCTTTCCATTCATATGAAGGACGGGTCGCTCCCGGATATGGACAATGGGGGAATGCATGGCCAGTACATGGCCGACTCTGCAGTTGACACCAATCCGAAAATTTCAATGGACGAGGCAATGCGCATCGTCCATAAAATGCTCAGGGAAGAGATTAGAAAACTCGGTGGCCAGGGTGCACAACGGGGCAACCAGCCCTCAGAAGATCTGCGAGGGAAGAATAGGCCTGACGGAGCACTCTTAGTGGATGGAAGCAGTCAGAAGGCCCATGGGGCTTTGGAAATTCACCCCGGAAGCGGCCCGGGAAACCGCAAACTGTCCTACCACATAAGCATGGAAGAGCACTCTGCAAATGGCCCTGTCATGCTCGAAGCCTGGGTATCGGCTAACGAAGGTAGCGAGGGCCAGATCCTCGAATTCTACAACAATGCACAGACTACCCATTGCATCAACGGAACCGGACAAACGTTCTACCAGGGAAGCCCTTCCTACTTCAAAATCGCCTATTGGCCCACCGCCGCCACCTACGTGTTGAATGACAACTGCCTGCGCATTGGGGTCTACGACATGTACGGCGGCACTTCGTCCACCTACCAAGCCAGCAGCAGCAATTCTACTTTTGGAAATTTTTCGCTTTCCAGCCGTGAAACAACCAACGCGGATACCTACTGGTCCACTGTTCAAACCAACAGCTTCTTTTATTACATTCTTGGGAGGAACTGGGTCGACGGCTCCGGCGGTCCGAGGGTTTACCAATCCGTGGATGGAAACGGCCCCCTCATCAGCGCGCGCAACCATTATGGTTCCAACTATAACAATGCGTTCTGGGACGGACAGAAGATCAACCTGGGTGATGGAAACGGCATTTCCTTCCGTTCGCTTACCACTCTGGATATCGTGGCCCATGAGTGGGTACATGGCTTAACGCAATTCACGGGTGGATTGATTTATAATGGTGAGTCTGGGGCGCTGAACGAATCCTTCTCGGACATCTTCGGTGCGATGGCCGAGAGGTACTGGAAAGGCGAATCCTCGAACACCTGGAAAATCGGTGAGGGGGCAAGGACCCCGCTGATCGCGGGGGATGCCCTTCGTTACATGGATCGACCTACGAACGACGGTGTCTCGAGAGACCATTATTCGCAACGCTACACGGGGAGCGCCGACAATGGGGGCGTTCACTGGAATTCCGGAATCCAGAACAACGCCTTTTATTTGCTGGCCACCGGAGGATGCCACCGCTTTGCAGGGTGCATGAGCGGATCAATCGGCGCAAACGCCGCCACACAGATCTTCTGGCGGGCGCTGCGCTACTACATCATCCCAACGGATAACTTCTTTTGGGCAAGGCGAACCACCCAGTGGGCAGCAGCCGATCTCTACGGATTCGGCAGCACCACCTACAACCGAGTCGTTGAGGCGTGGAACCGCGTGGGTGCGCCCTAAACAAGAAGGACACTTCGAAAAGGTTTGGTGATTTATTTGAGACGGTGGCATTCGCTGAAGCGGATGTCACCGTCTTTTTGCATCAAGGCAGGATTTGATCGTAAACGTCTTGCGCCCAACCTAAAATATCCTGCCGTTCCTCGTCAGTCGGCTTCCCAGTGCCGTTTCCCTTCAGAGTCAGGGTAACGGTCATGGCATCGGTCACGGGAGAATCTCTTGTCTCGATACCGACAGAGTCAAAGGACATCCTCCATTGATCCAGACGAACCAAATCCTCCTTGGAGAGCATGCCTGTCCGGCTTCCCCCTCCCGGCTTGCACGACCTGGCCCTGACCTCACCATTTGCTGACACGCTCATCTCATCACAGAAGCCCGCGATGCCCCCCTCGCGGCGCCAGGTCAGCACCACGCTTGATTCCCGCTCCTCCTGTCCTCCGGAGGAGAGCTGGTTCTGCTGACTAGTGGGACCTAGATCCTCCTGTTGCTGGCCACCAGCCGCAATAGGTGTTGAAATGGTCACGCTTGAAACAGGCTGACCGTCAAACGACCCTCTAGTGGCCGACCCAAATAGGAGGACCGAAGCAAAGCAAGCAATCGCCATAAATGTCTTTCGGCAGCGGGTTTTTGTTTTGGGCATGATTTGAAAACAGATCAAAATGCGTGGACCTCCTCAACCGGAACATTATCACACAGGAAAAACCTGAAAGACAACCCCTGGGCAAAAAGATCGGGGCCAAAAAATCCATCCTTGACAGGTTTAAATCAAAAAAGCTATCCTTCTAATATTATTAAAAAAATACAGCTTTGAAGCTCCCCAAAACATCAGGTGGTATTATGAACGACCTAAGAGAAACCATCCATCCTTTATCAAAAAAAATCGGTGAATATCTGCCTTGCGGAGAAAAAATCATTGGTCAGGCCATCGCTCAGCAAAAAAGAATGGCGCGGACGGGTTTGAACAAACGACTGGGAGAAGTGTTGCTGGAAACAAAGGCGGTCAATCAGGAAGATCTTTGGTCCGCAATTAATAAACAAAGGATTGATCGTTTAAAAAAATGCCAAGTTTTCTCCAATCTATCAGATGAAGATTTGGCGATCATCAGTCGCTCAGTCAAAGAACAAAGTGTGGGGGCAGGAAAAGAATTCATCTCTCAAGACACCCCTGGAAATTGTTTCTATGTGGTTGCCACTGGGCAGGTTTTGGTGTTTAGAAAAGGAGAGGACGGGGAAGAAATTCCCTTAGCTACCATCGAGCCGGGGGAATGTTTGGGAGAGATGGGATACTTCTCCAATGGAACCCGAACCGCATCGGTTCGTTGCCTGGAAGACACCCACCTTTTACAAATTAATTATTCCGATCTGGAGAAAACGTTTGATCGTGTTCCTTCTCTTGCAAAAAATGTTCTATCCATCGTGACCCAGCGGTTACGGTCGGTCAACCTTCGTTTTCAGGAAACGGTTCGAAAGACCCGGACCGTGGAAACCTCCCTCAGAGGTCTTCAAACCTTTTTAGACATGTCTGAAATTCTGGCTTTACGCCTCGACATTGAAGGACTCATTGACCGCGTCGTGCATTCTGCAAGCGGGGTGTTGAACGCTGAACGCGCCTCTTTGTTTCTGGTAGACCCCTTAACAGGGGAGCTATGGTCCAAGGTTGCCCAAGGCGAAGAGAGCCGGGAAATCAGGTTACCAGCGGGAACCGGTGTGGCCGGCTGGGCGGTTCAAAATGACCAATTGGTTAATATACCCGAAGCCTATCGGGACCAGCGTTTTAACCCAGAGGTGGATCATCAAACCGGGTTTCAAACCCGTTCCATTTTATGTGGCCCTGTAAAAAATCTGATGGGGGAGATTATTGGCGTAATCCAGGTTATTAACAAAAAAACCGGGATTTTCGATTCCACCGATGAAGGCCTTTTCAAGGCTTTTGCCTATCAAACCACCATTGCAGTTGAAAATTTTCGATTGTATCAGAAAATGCTTTCCAGTCACGAAAAAATGGCGGTTCTTTTGGATGTGACCACTTCGGTTTCTCAGACCTTAGACCTGAGGGTTCTCATTGCCAAAATTGTTGCAAAGATTTCTGAGGTTCTCCAAGCGGAAAGGAGTTCTCTCTTTCTCCTGGATCGAGAGGCAGGGGAACTTTGGTCTAAAGAAGCACAGGGGTCTGAGGTTGCTGAAATCCGTTTTCCTTCCACGGCAGGGTTGGCTGGGTACGTCGCAACAACGGGCGAAACCCTCAATATCAAAGAAGCCCATGAAGATTCCCGCTTCAATCCAGCTTTCGATCAGGAGACCGGTTTTAAAACGAAAAGTGTTCTTTGTGTCCCTTTAGTGAATAGGAACGGAGAAATTATAGGGGTCACACAGGCCATGAACAAAAAAACCGGTTCCTTTGAAGCATCTGATGAAACCCTGCTCCGCGCCCTTTCCTCTCAGTTGTCTGTCGCCCTGGAGAATGCCCAGCTTTATGAACAAACGGTCAATATGAAAAACTATTTGGAAAGTGTCCATGAAAGCATTTCAAATAGTATTCTCACCCTGGATAATCAATACCATGTGGTCACGGCCAATAGAGCCCTCCTATCTTTATTTCAAAAGGAACCCGGAGAGATTCTAAAAAACGATTTCCGGGGCCTGTTGCAACCCGGCAATGAATATTTAGTTCACCACATTGAACACGTTTATAAAACACACCGCGCCATTGTGGAATATGATGTCGAAATCAATTTTACCGGAGAGAGAAAACACTCAGTAAATCTCAATGTCCTGCCTCTTATTAACCATTCAGGAAATCATGAAGGGGTAATCTTGGTCATTGAGGATATCAGCCGAGAGAAGCGTGTCAAAAGCACTTTGGTCCGTTATATGGCAAAGGATATCGCGGAGAAATTACTGGAAGACACCGGGGGGCAACATTTGGGGGGTGTTCGAAATAAAGCCACCATTTTATTTTCAGATATTCGTGGGTTTACAGGAATGGCGGAAAGTCTTGATGCAGAAGATACCGTAGAGTTCCTAAACGATTATTTTACTCGAATGGTAGATGTGGTCTTTCAAAACAGAGGCATCCTGGATAAGTATATAGGGGATGCCCTCATGGCCGTTTTTGGCGTTCCTTATATCGCAGAGGACGATCCGGTAAGGGCGGTCCAATCCGCTCTGGAAATGACCACCGCATTAAAGGTATTAAACCAAAAAAGAAAGGAGGCCCTTCAGCCTCCGATTCGAATCGGCATCGGAATTAGCACCGGAGAGGTTCTCTCAGGAAACATCGGTTCGGAAAAAAGAATGGAGTTTACAGCCATTGGGGACGATGTAAATATTGCCTCCCGCTTAGAGAGCCTCAACAAAATTTATGGAACCAGTATCTTAATCAGCGAATCGACCCAGCGGGAAATTGCCCATCGTTTCGTAACCCGCCCCATAGATTATGTCCTGGTAAAGGGGAAAAAAGAACCCTTACAGGTTTTTGAGGTCCTTGGGGAACCCTCTTACCGGCTGACGAAAGCACAGGAATCATTTGGTGTGGGCCTTTCTGCCTACTACGAGGGAAATTTTTCAAAAGCATCCCTTTATTTTAGGAATAGTGCTGAAAATGACCCGCCTTCAAAAGTTTTTTTGGCCCGCTGCAATCATTTCCTGAAAAACCCACCCCCTTCGGATTGGAAAAATGTTTGGGAATGTTCCGAAAAATAAATTCCTTTTGCTTTAAGGCCAAAAAGAGTCAAAATTAAATCTCCCCCTATCTCCTTCCGATTTTAAAAATTTTTTAAATCCTGGCCGTTCTTGGTTTTCATTTAACTCAATCCACGGTATTCCCCAAGTTAAATCCACTATTTTACTCTTTGATCAAGGGCAACGCTTCAACCAAACCCCTTGGGTTTCCTCCTATTTTAAAAAAAACAAATGGAATGTCATTTATCACGTAAAGGTAAAATATTCATAAAATAAGTATAAAACCCTTGCTGGGGTATAGCGATATCAAGTATAGTACCGGGGAGAATGAAATCTCGTCGAGGAAAAAAAATAAGATGGCTCGCCCTGGCCCTGAGTGTTCTGATCACACTATTTTTTTTATATATCGATTTAATGAATCCTTCCTTTGCCAGAAATACATTGGATCTTCTAGAAAGCAAAACTCTGGATTTTCGGTTTCTCCTTCGAAATGCCCGTAATCCCGGCAAACCTAATCCCGATTTATTGATCATTGCCATAGATGAAAAAAGTCTAAAGGAGGTGGGAAGGTGGCCCTGGTCAAGAGGGTTAATGGCCCAATTGCTGGAAAAATTAGCCAAGGGTAAGCCCCGCGTGATTGGGGCGGATATTCTTTTCATTGAACCAGAGGTCTCAGAATCCATTGAAGTAATCCGTACCCTCAAACAGGACCTTTCTATTCAACCCTCCTCGAATTCTGGTATTTTAAAATCCCTACAGAAATTGGAAGAAACGGCAGATAAAGATACTCTGTTGGCCCAAGTGATCGGTACAGTGGGAATTGTCATTTTACCCACAGGAATGGAAGTGCATACCGAATATATGTTGGATAAAACGATAAAACCACCAGATGCCCCTGTTTCCCTGGTCAATTCTTCATTTGGGCTGGTTAAAAAATTAAGCGCCGAAAAAGTTTTTTACCCAATCGAAGCCCAAGTGGTCTCCCCACCCCTCCCGGCCCTGACCCGGAGGGCCCAAGCACTAGGCCATGTTTATTATCAACCCGACCGGGATGGGGTTTTACGTTGGGAATATCTGGTTCTCAAATACCGGGATGATTTTTACCCCTCTTTTGCCCTTCAAATTGCTCGGGCGGCTTTAGGATTAAAGAGAGAAGAAATGAAGCTGTGGTTGGGGGAAGCCGTTGAGATGGGAAACATTAAAATCCCTACCGATGAGCGCGGAAGGATGCTGGTAAATTACATCGGAAGAGAAGGGACTTTTCCCCTTATATCCGCCACGGATGTATTACACGATCGGATCCCATCAGATTTTTTTGGGGATAAAATTATCCTGATCGGTACCACCGCCGTAGGAACCTATGATTTAAAAGTCTCGCCACTTTCTGCCAATATGCCGGGAGTTGAAAAAAATGCCACGGTGGTCAATAACATTCTCAACCATCAATTTCTTCAAAGAACCCAAACCATGAAATTTTTGGATGCTTTTTTTATTCTGGCGTTTGGGGCAATCCTGTTTTTCTCCCTTCCTCGGTTGGGGGCCCTTCGGGGTGTTGCGCTTGCAGGGGTGCTTTTGATAGGGTATTTATTTTTAGCACAGTATTTATTTGAAAAAAAAGGGCTGTGGATTAATTTGCTTTATCCTTCATCCACCATTGTTTTTTCCTACACCTTTTTGACAGTCCTTCGATTTATGACCGAGGAGAAGCATGCTCAGGAGATCCGGCGTATTTTTTCAAATTATGTAAGTCCAAAGATGGTAGCCGAGTTGGTCAAAGACCCCGATAAGGCAAAGCTTGGCGGGGAGCGAAAGAAGTTAACGGTGTTATTTTCCGATGTTCGCGGTTTTACTGCTTTTTCTGAAAAACACCAACCGGAAGAGGTCGTGGCAACGTTAAATGAATATATGAACGCCATGACGGAGGTTATTTTTAGATGGGATGGAACCCTTGATAAATTTATAGGAGACGCCATTATGGTTTTTTGGGGCGCCCCATTGGATCAACACAACCACGCGGAGTTGGCCATTCGCTGCGCGCTGCATATGCAAAAAAGACTGGGCGAATTGCATCAGAAATGGGAGGCTGAAGGAAAAGACAGTCTGGATGCCGGAATTGGGATTCATACCGGCGAAATGGTTGTGGGAAATATGGGTGCGGAGGGACGAAAAATGGATTACACCGTAATCGGGGATAATGTGAACCTCGGCGCCCGTGTGGAATCTCTCACCAAAGAATACCAAGCCAACATTTTAATCACCGAAGCCACCTACCAGGAAGCCCAAGAGTTGATTGAAATCAAGGATCTCTTCCCCAAGGAACGGCGAAGGAGCACCAGCGAAATTTCTCATCGGGAAAAAAGAAAAAAGAGAATGAAAATCGGACATGCCCAATTTAAGGACCACGAACCCGTCAAGGTGAAGGGAAAGGATAAACCGGTTCGCGTTTTTGAAGTCATCGGTTTACAAGAGGAGAAAAAATGAAAATCAGGGTACTGGGTTGTCACGGGGCGGAGCTTCCCAATCATTGCACTTGCGGGTTTTTGATCAATCAATCGGTGTTATTGGACGGTGGAACCATTTGTACAACACTTACTATGAATGAACAAAAAAAGATTCGGTATGTCCTGCTATCCCATATTCATGCAGACCATATTAAGGGACTGCCCTTTTTATCAGAGAATCTGATCGGACAGAAGGGCCAAAAACCCGTTGTGATTATTAGCCTAGAAAAGGTACTGACCGGACTTCACAGGAACCTGTTTAATAACAAGATTTGGCCCGACTTCACTAAAATACCCACCGAAAAAAAACCGATTTTTCGTCTCAAACCCATTCGGGAAGGAGAAACCCTTCAGGTAGAAGGCTTCCAGGTCAAAGCGTTCCGGGTGAACCACACGGTTCCCTGCGCAGGTTTTCTTGTCCAACAAAAAAACACCAGCCTTCTCTACAGCGGCGATACCTACAAGACCCATAAAATCTGGAAAGCGGCCTCAACAACCAAAAATTTAAAAGCGGCCATGATTGAAACCTCTTTTCCAAATTCAATGGAAGGCTTGGCAAAAGCAAGTAAACACCTGACCCCCTCTCTTCTTTCTCAGGAGTTTTCAAAGATTGGGAAACTCCACCTTCCTCTTTTTATTTACCATATGAAACCCCGGTATCTCAAAACAATCCAAAAAGAACTCAAAAATTTAGGTTTGAAAAAATTGGTCATGCTAAAAGATGGGGTGGTTTTTAACATTTAGGAAAACGTGGCCGGCTTGGAAAATTTAGGACCTAGGAAGGATGTCTTTTTCCCAACGATCATATAAGCCTGAAAGGGGTGACCCCTCCCCTTCTGGGACGAGTTTTCCAAGGGCTCTGCCTCGGGGTGGTCCTTCACCAAGGAATAGTTTATTTTCAAATTCAATGGTTAACGGGGGGAAAAAAATTTTCGGAAAGGAAAAATTAAATAAATTTTAAAAACTTAATCGGGTTTTTGGATAATAATGTTGGCGTTTAAGTTGAGATTCTTAATTTTTTCCTCCAATTGAGCCGCAAGTTGAGCACAGCCCTCATTGGAGGTTTTGAGACGCGTGGCCAAAAGAAATATAACTTTGCTCAAAAGGTCCGGCAACTCACCAATTTCCTTCTCAAAAATTTTTAAATCACTGATCCTCTCCTTAAAACTTTCCAATTCTTGAAGCCGGGCGATCAAATGTCCGTTCAGCTCAGAGATATGGGCCAGCTCCTTTACCATGACACCAATTTTTATCCGTAACTCTGGGGACAGACGGTTTACCGCTTCCAAAAAAGTACTATTGGAAACCATTCCAACTTCCAAATTTCCGTCCGCGACCACCGTTGCGGAATTTTTAAACCTTCCAAGGAGGTTCATATCCCCGAAAATATCCCCTTTCTTCAGAGTCCCAATCTGTACCCGTTCTCCATTTATATTTTTAAGCACTTTTGCCTTTCCCACCTTTATTAAATAGGCATAGGAAGCACTCATTCCTTCCTCAAAAATAAGGTGGCCATCGGAAATCTTCTGAGTTCTATCAAAAATCTCATCCAAGTTCATTTCATTACTCAAAAAAAAACCTCAATTTTTAGTTTATTCCTCCGAACTCCAGGCTTTTTTTTGCCATTGAGTTGAAGGGCCAATACCAAATTCAGGGGGGAGAAAAGAATTATGTGGGTTGGTTTTGAACGGGCTTTAAATTTTTAGAACTCTCAATCATTCGGCTTTTGGAATCCCCATCTTTTGGCTGCAGAACTCGAGACACCACTCCAGCCCGGGTGTTGACCTTCAATTTCCGCATGATTTTATTCATATATTCCTTTACCGTTGATTCAGCAATCTCCAGGTCATTTCCGATCTCTTTATTGGTTAAACCGTTGACCAGCAGTTTAACCACTTGATACTCTCTCGGAGCGAGATTAAACCGTAACTGGACCTGTTCAAATTTAAATTTTTTCCGAAGGGAAACCTTATCGATTAACAAAAGATAATGTGCGGAATGGTTCTTTTTTTGATCCGCGATGATAAAGGCCCTCAATGAAAATTGACCACACCCCAAAACAATTATCTTTTTCAAATAAACAGCATCAGGACAACTGTTCCATGCAAACTGGTGCTGCCTTCTTTTAAGCTCCTCACATATTTTCAAGACGGGGGCGGGGACGCAAAATCCGTTTCTTTTATTTTCATTATTAAAAATCTCCCAAGCAATTTGATTGGCAAAGGTAACCTGATGTTGATTATTGAAGATGATGATTCCAGGATCTGAACGGTGGCGAGTCAGGTGACTAAGGTCTTGCAAAGGAAGGGTCATTTTTAAACCACATTTAAATTTTGGGCACCTTGAAAATAAAGGGTATTTTCCCTAGAGTAAACCTCTGAAATCAAAAGGCCATTTGACCCCTTTTTGTAGCATTTAATTCCAAAGGTGTCAATACTTTAATGAAATACTTACATCAACTTGCCCAATAAAACTCGGGATAAGGCGGACCACACAATTTTTTAAATAAAAACAAACATTTTTAAAACTTTTTTTGATTGAAATACCCTACTTTTTACCGGCTTTACCCAACTAACTAGGGGATACCCCTCGTTCCAATGGCCATGCCGTTACTCCTTTTGGACGAATTGTTATTTAAAAAAGATTTATGTATTGATATACCCATCGGGAGGGCCCGTGCCTCCTTTTTAATTAAGGGTCTTCGTGAAATCGAGTGGGTAAAAATTGTTAAAAAGTGTTTAAGGTCCATACAGGGCAAGGGTCAAGTCAAAGTCATTCTGTGGTTGAAGCCTTTGAAGTATTAGAGGTTCCTGCAAAATCCAGTTCGTCATTC
>DASWJH010000008.1 GCA_036397255.1 Nitrospiria bacterium | reverse complement strand
CGTCCACCAATCGCCTGATTTTTTCCATCCGGCAATCTTGCCAGATTTCTTGCCTACCATAAACACCTTTTTCTATCGTGAAAAAGCAACGTTACGACATCCAACCCTTAAAATTTTACCCACTCACTTCCACGATGAGCCTTATTTATTTTATTGCTTTCAAATTTGGAAATAGTTACCCTTTTTATAAATAACTATACAATTCCCTTTAATTTGGAAAAAAGAAAGGGCTCTTCAGATGGTTAATTATTTTTGGTTTTTTCTTGCTGCTTTTTTTGAAATTTTTGGTTGTTATGCCTTTTGGATATGGTGGCGGTTAGATAAAAGCTTTTTATGGATTCTACCAGGGGTATTAAGCTTAGCTCTTTTTGCCTTTGTACTGACGCGGGTTGAGGTGCCATTTGCGGGGAGAGCCTACGCGGCGTACGGGGGGATTTACATCATTTCGTCTTTATTGTGGTTAACCGTGGTTGAAGGGACAAAACCTTTTTGGTCGGATTATATGGGAATGGTCTTATGTTTAGCCGGAGCTTCGGTTATATTATTCGGCCCTCGTCTAATGGGCCATTAATTTAAAAATAGATGACGGTACAAACCCCGTTGGGATGGAAAAATATGAGAAACCCAAGGAAAATTAAAAAAACCTTTAAAAGCAAACCCACCATTGAAGGTGCAGGCGTACGTTTAAAGAGGGTTTTCGGAAATTCTGAAGTTCCTCAATTTGATCCTTTCCTCCTTATGGATGATTTTCATTCGAGGAATCCCGATGACTATATCAAAGGATTTCCTTGGCACCCACACCGCGGGATTGAAACCATTACCTATGTCCTTCACGGCGAAGTGGAGCATGGGGACAGTATGGGTAATAAAGGGATCATTCATTCCGGGGACATTCAATGGATGACGGCGGGGAGCGGTATCATCCATCAAGAAATGCCAAAAGTTCATGGTGACGGTTTAATGTGGGGTTTTCAATTATGGGCCAATCTTCCCTCATCCCAAAAAATGATGGCGCCTCGGTATCGGGAGGTCCGGAGTCATCAAATCCCGGAGGTAAAGTTGGAGAACGGTGGAATGGTAAAAGTTGTTTGTGGGAAAGTTGAGGGAGTTCATGGCCCTGTGAAAGATATTGTCATTGATCCCGATTACCTGGATGTGTCCCTTCCTTCGGATTCAGGTTTCAAACATCCTGTGAAAGAAGGATATACGGTATTTGCCTATTTGCTACAGGGAAAAGGCTGTTTTGATTCGGAAGGTGGAGCCCTCATTGAACCTGAAACTTTGGTTGCTTTTGGGGATGGGGACTGCCTTTCTATTTTGGCTGGAGAAGGGGGGATGCGATTCCTATTGGTCTCAGGGAAACCGATTGGAGAACCAGTGGCTTGGTATGGGCCGATAGTTATGAATACTCAGGAAGAACTTAAAACTGCTTTTGAGGAATATCAATTGGGGACGTTTCTTAAACAGGCCAAGACATAGGTGAGGGCTGAGAAATTAAACCATGAACCGACCCACAATATTTTCGACTACTGAAAGGATAAAGGAACCCATTTAAACCATGGTTGAGATGAAAGCAAATTTATGGGAAAACTTTAAAAAAATGCCCCTCATTTTAAAATTTTTGACCATTCATGCACTGGCATGCCTTTTTTTCCTTGTAAGCTCTATTTTTCCTCATAATTCTTTTTCGGTGGAGGGAAGAGCGGTTTCATTTTTAGAATGGTGGACCAGCGGTGCTGGGATGCTTGCCTCTATTTTTGGGATTCTTTTGCCCCTTTCCGGGTTTTTGCTAATAAAAAGGGCCCCATTGGCTAGGTTATTTTACCTTAGCTCTATGTTCATTGGTTTTTTTTCTCCCATGTTTTTTTTGGATGGTTCAAAATATCCTTCGGTTTATTACCTTTCAAGTTTAGCCATTGTTCTCCTAATTGCCGGGTATTTATTTTTTGGGAAAACCTCCAAGGAATATTTCACTTCCAAGGAGGGCCTTCATGCCTCCGCTTGAATTTCAGGCTCCTATCCTAAAAGAAGAAAAACCTGCAGAGGGTAAGGATATTTTAACCGTATCATTAAGGGTTTTAAGTTTTATCAAATGATTTTCTGTTTAATTTCAAAATTTGGCCCTTCCTTTTAAAAATGGAAATTCTTTTGAAAAAGTCTTTTTATTATATTTTTATAGCTGCTTTTCTAATCTTAAGCGGCTGTGCGGAAGATGATTCCAAAGAGATCTATATTCCCGCAAAAAATTATCAGGAGGCCCTTTATATATGGATTCAGGATCCGGAAGGAGGGGAAATTCGGGAAAATAAATGGTATCAAATTAAAGCGCAACGCCATGGGGGCCCGTGGAAAAAGGTTAAATTCTCTACATTGAAAAAAGGGGATTGCTGGATAGAGCTGCCCTCCCCAGAAATCGAAGAAAATATTGAGAATAATGTTCGATGGATTTCAACCCCCACTTTTGGGGCAACATTTGATATTCCAGAGCTTCCTCAAACTCAAGGAAGAAGGGTTCGCTTTGAAAAGCAGGGAATTTATCAGTTAAAAGCGGAATCACCAACCCGGTGTAAAGGCCCTATGACAAGCAATGTCCTTCGTGTTCATGTAAAACCAGAGAAAGAGGAGAAGAAATGAGTGCCCAACCCCAAAAAGAACCCCCCCCCTTTTATTATCCATCCAAACCGCCAAAGCAAATCAACAGACTGCTGCTTTGAATACGGCCATTGAGTTGGACCTTTTTACCGCTATTTCGGAAGGCAACCGAACCGTTAAGGCCCTTGCAGAAAAGTGTCAGGTTTCCCATAGGGGGGTGCGCATTTTAGCCAACTTTCTTACAAAAATTGGTTTTTTAGAGAAAAAAAGAGATGAATACGGTTTGACATTGGATTCAAAAATTTTTTGTGATCGAAGGTCTCCCGCTTATTTGCGAGAAACATTAGCATTTTTGCTGTCTTCCCCTTTAATAGAGGGTTTCAATGGCCTCACCCAAGCCGTGCGTAAAGGGGGAACTTCTCTTGAACAAGAAGGGACCGTGACCGATGATCATCCCGAGTGGGTTACCTTTGCCCGGGCAATGATTCCATTAATGGCCGGACCCGCAAAATGGATTTCTCAATATGTAACTCAAGGGAAAAAAAGTCCGATGAAAGTGCTGGATATTGCGGCCGGCCATGGCCTGTTTGGCATTGAAATCGCTAAAGCAAACCCCAGCGCAAAAATCGTTGCGGTTGATTGGCCCAATGTATTAGCCTTGGCAGAAGGAAATGCTAAAACAGCAGGAGTTTTTGATCGATATGAAAGCATGAGAGGTAATGCATTCCAATTGGACTTTGGAATGGGTTATGACCTTGTCCTATTAACAAACTTTCTTCATCATTTTGACCCAGAAACATGTGAAAATTTATTGCGTAAATTATATGCCTCTTTGAATTAAGGGGGACGAGTGACCACACTTGAATTTGTCCCGAATGAAGACCGAGTTTCTCCAGACTCATCGGATTTTGCTATTTTAATGCTGGCAACCACCCAAGCGGTGGATGCTTATACTTTTAAAGATCTTGACCGGATGTTTAAAAATTCCGGATTTCAACGAAGTGAGATTTTTGCCGTGCCTCAATCCCAACAGCATCTGGTTATTACCTGTAAATAAACTGATGAGAAAAGTTTGGATTTGGGGGCAATGTGGTTTCCGGATAATTTTATCTTTTATTTTGGGAGGGCTTTAAAGTGGGTGAGGCCATTGAACAATTGAAGAAAGAGCATGAGGCAATAAAAAAAATGCTTCTGATTTTGGAGAAGGTTTGTGAGAAAATAGAAAAAGGAGAAAAGGTTCATTCAAAACATTTAACCCAAATTTTAGAGTTTTTTAAAATTTTCGCGGACAAATGCCACCATGGAAAGGAAGAGGAAATTCTTTTTCCCTCTTTGGAGTACGCCGGGATACCCAAAGAAGGGGGCCCCCTTGGGGTGATGCTTAATGAACATGAACTGATGAGGGGATATGTAAGAGGATGGGAAGGTGCATTTGAAAACTATCAAAAGGGAGATCCTGAGGCTCCGAAAAAAATCCTCCAGTTTGCAGTTCCCTATATTTCTACATTAAGGCTGCATATCGATAAGGAAAATAATGTCCTTTTTAGAATGGCAGAAATGCATCTTTCAATCGAAGAAGAGAAAGAGCTGATGGAGCGTTTTGAAAAGACCGAAATAGAAAAAATCGGTAAAGGAAAGCATGAAGAGTTTCACAGGGTCCTTGAACACTTAGAGGAAATATACCTTTAAGAGGCTTCGGCTTCTCCCTAAAAATAGGGTAAGACAGAAGGACTTCTTTCTTTTAAATAGAATGATGTCCTGGATAAATTTGAGTCAGGAATTAAAGTAGATTTTCACCTTTCCTATTTGGATTACCGCTTTTTCCTCCCTTTTGGGCATCAATGGGATTTTAGTTTAATTTTAGGGAAGAATTTTTTGTTGGGTATCCCAACCCCCAGTTCTGGATTTTTCCTTCCCCAAGTTAAGGATTGTTTTTAACTTCAAAAGGGTTGTATAGTTTAAATGTTAATGAAATTCCTGAACCAAAAATTTAAACTTTTTCTTTTGTTTTTCCTTCTATTGATTTTATTGGGTTGTTCATCTTCAAGGCCAAAACCAGAGCCCCAAAAACCCCCGCCGGTTCCCCAAGCCTCACAGTCCAAAGGAAAAACCATTGGGCGTAATTTTATAT
This sequence comes from Nitrospiria bacterium, assembly GCA_036397255.1. Lineage (NCBI taxonomy): Bacteria > Pseudomonadati > Nitrospirota > Nitrospiria > Nitrospiria bacterium. The sequence goes on along the minus strand of DASWJH010000008.1, from coordinate 1,544 downwards.
CCGAAGCCTTAAACCAATTTCAATTTGTAAAAGATCCTGAGGTCACTAAACTGGTTCAGGATATTGGAAGAAAAATTGTGCAGGGGGAGGGATCTAACCCCGATAATTTTCGATTTTTGGTTGTCCGGGGGTCCCCTTCCAATGCGTTTGCCGTTCCGGGTGGTTACATTTTTGTTTTTGACAGTCTGCTTTCAAAATTTAAAAATCCTGAAGAACTTGCGGGGGTTTTAGCTCACGAAATTGCTCATGTGGAAAGGAATCATTTCTTCCAGGATCAATCAAAAATTCTTGCGGCAAACCTTGCTGCTATTGTTGCCATTCTTCTTTCGGGTGGGGAACCCGCCGTGGCCGCAGGAGGATTAGCCGCCGCAGCAGATCTGCAACTCCGCTACAGCCGTGAAAATGAAGCTGAGGCCGATGCCTATGCGGTTGCCTACCTTCAGAAAGCGGGCTTTAACCCAAATGCTCTTAAGGATTCGCTTCAAACCATTGCATTCTACGATCGGTTCAGTAGTTTTGACATCCCAATTTATTTTTCTACCCATCCCAGCCTAACGGATAGGCAAGGGCATTTAGAACTGATGCTTGGAAAAAATTTTGAACAAAAAGAATATTTCAAATACCCGGTTGATTGGCAAAGAATTCAAGTGAGTTTAATGGCCGGGCAACGTCCCATCATGGAAATGACAACCCTTGTCGGAGGACTTGAAGGAGAGAAAAAGGATAAAGAAAGGGAAAATTATTTAAAAGGGGTAGGGTTTCTCAAAGCGGGCCGCTGTCCTGAAGCGGTTCTTGAATATCAGGAGGCAATCAATCTTCAGCCCAATTCAGCGGTGTATTTTGGGGACATGGCGTATTGCTTACTTCAAATGCAGGAAGTGGATCGTGCTAAAGCAACAGCAGATGAAGCCCTAAAAATTGATCCCAAAGAGCCCATGGCCCTCATTGTAAGGGGAAACGTCCTGCTTCATAAGGGACAGGCCCGTTTGGCAATCCCTTTTTTTAAAAAAGCTTTGGAAAGTCGAACCACTGATCATTTATTAAATCTCCATTTGGCGCAGGCATACGGAAAAATTGGGGAAAAGCTTTTGGAAGCCTATCATATGGGCCGTTTTTTCCGTTTGGACCTAAAACCAAGGGAAGCCCTATCCCAATTTTACCAGGCCCAGGACCTGGTGATCCCAGGGACCGATCTTTCTTTTAAAATTAAAAAGGAAATTAGTGACTTAATAAATCGGGGGATATAAAACCATGATATTTTTTTCTATATTCTTCTGTTAGGGAAAACGATTTTAATTTAAATTTAAGGCTCATCGTGGAAGTGAGTGGGTAAATTTTGTCATTAGCCGCCTGTCCGGCGAGCACTTGCAGGCAGGGGAAAGCGGAAATCCAGGCCCTTCCCATCATTCCCGCGAAAGCGGGAATCCGATATGGTTGACATACGTCAAGAAGGAAAAAGTATCCTGTCCCCTTTTTCACGGGGTCCTGGTTTGACGATGAATCCAGGACACAAGCAGAGACGGGACCGATGATGCGACGTTTGA
>DASWJH010000007.1 GCA_036397255.1 Nitrospiria bacterium | reverse complement strand
GGAATGACGAACTGGATTTTGCAGGAACCTCTAATACTTCAAAGGCTTCAACCACAGAATGACTTTGACTTGACCCTTGCCCTGTATGGACCTTAAACACTTTTTAACAATTTTTACCCACTCGATTACACGAAGACCCAAATAAAGATGTTCGGGATGACAAAAATTTTCGCTTTTCCCCTCCAAGATTAACTTTTATTGGGAAATTCAGTCAATATAAAAAACAGTTGCAGCCCTTAATCCCAAATGAGTCCCTCTTATTTCTTTTTAAAAAGATCTTTAAAGACATCGGGAATAACATCAATCGTTTTATCGATGATACCCTGAGTAGCGAGATCCACAAGCCCCTTCGTATCCGTTGAGATTTTGGGTTCCGACCAAGTCCCCGTTAGGTTAAATGGAACGAGTAAACCCACCCTGTTGTTTTTAAAAAACGTTTTGGTAAGCCCGGTGGGTAAGGGAAGAAGGTCGGCGATTTGAGGACCCATTTTCGCCATGATTCGAAGGGAAAGGGTTTGATCTAAACCAAGCTTGCCTTTTGCGGACAGGGTGAGACCCCTCATGTTCATGTTTAGGTCGTTGGTTTTGATTTCTCCAGTTTCCATGACAAAGGAACCATTGAGTTCTTGAAAGGGATTGTTTTTTTGGAACCCAAGGTCTTTTAAGGAAACACCCAGGAGGCTTGAAATGCCTTCAAGGAGCTGAAGGGATGGAAAATAGGCCTCTTTGATTAAAATATTCCCGTTTCCATGGAGGTTTTTTCGTGTTTCCTCCCATTGATTGCCCTTCCCATCCAAGGAAATTTGCCCAAACAGGCGACCATAGACTTTATCTTTAAGTTTGGTTTGTAAAAAGAGCTGGTGCAGATCGGGGCCTTCCGATTTTGCAGATAATTGAAAAGAAGGGGAAGATCCGTTTAGGTCCAAGGTATAGTTTCCTTCAAAGGGGCCTCCCGCGAGGTTTAACGCAAATGGGTTTATGGATAAAATGCCTTGATCTAAGGTGAGGGTTCCGGTCAAATCAGAAAAGGGAATACCTCGGAGTGTTCCTTTTTTAAAATTTAAATCGACCTTGGCTTTTAAAGCAGGGGGGTTGGGTCCTTTGGTTTGTATTTCTAAGGGTTTAATTTTTTCCCCCTGTTTTTGAGAAGGCGCGTCCTGAAGTGCTGGAAACAACCATCCTTGCCCTTCCAGATAATTTGAGGAAACGACGAAATCCAGGTGGGTTAAAGGAGAGTAGGTCCATTGACCTTTCAAAGTGAGATCAGAGTTGGCCCCTTTTAATTCAAAGTCATAAATTTCCAATTGATTGGGAGTGGAGAGTAGGTCAAATTTTAAACCTGTTGGAATTCCGCTTTCCTTCCTTATCACCTCTGCAAAAATCATTTGCGTTTTATTGAAATTCCCTTTTCCTGAAATGTTTAGTTTTTTAATTGGGCCCAAAAAAGAAACCATCAAATTCCCGGTTCCTTCCACTTGGAGGTTTGGAGGAGTTGAGATATTCACTGATTTTAAAATAGCAGTCAGGTTTTCAAGGGAAAGGGTGGACCCCTTCATAACTATATCCAGTTCCGGGATGTTGTTCAAATGGGTCAATTTTCCGTATAAGGTGATTTCGAGACCATTCATTGTGATATGATTATTTTCAATGGTCAATATTTGCTGCTCCAAATCGGCTAAGCCTTTTCCTGTTAATGAAATGGGTACCATCCATCCCTTTCCCGTGTGACCGGCTAAGGAATAGTGAGATTTTATAGATGACCAATTCTTGCTTTTAGGTTTATAAAGGGTTTGGACGGTTAAATAACCTTTTTCCCCTTTTTTCTTCCTAAAAACGTTTTCATAGGTTAAATAAGAGGCATCAATGGAGAGGGTTGCCATCATTGTGAATTCCTCGAGCAAACCTTTTATAGAAACCTTGAGAGTTGAATCCCCCCCCATTTCTATCTGAGGAGGAAGAGGTTTCTTAAAAACCTTGGCAAGGGATGAAATCTTTTTGTTGGAGAGGTTTTTGCCTTCCAGGTCAAATTGAATTTCTGGGTTTGAGTTTAATTGTGATAATGTTCCTTCAAAGGTAAATTGAAGGTCTTCTATGTTCCCTTGAGGGTTTTTAAAAAGAATGAAGTGATTGTCCCGGTCCAGGGTGCCTTGCCCTTGAAGGGAGACGTTTAAGCTGGGGTCTGTTTGTGTAAGCCCCATTATCAAATAATCAAAATTGAATTTGCCCTTCTCCGGGGACTCCGGAACCCAAGAGGTTTGAAATGAGATTTCCGAAGGAAGGCCTTTCTCTTTTTTAAACACATTTTTATAAGTTAATGAAGAATCCTCTAAACTCAATTTAAGGAATATGTTTAAATGATCGGTTGGTCCTTGAAGGGTTGCATCCAAACTTCCCGTTCCTTCAAGGTCTAGATCTGGAGATACGGGAATGTTCAATGCTTTTGCTAAAAGAACCGCTTGGTCTAAAGGAAGCTGCTTGTCTTGAAGTAAAATGGAGAAGGCGGGATTAGTTTGGATTTCGGAAATAGAACCGGATAACAAAAGCTCTATTTCACCTAACCGGATCCGGTTGTTTTCTAGAGTGATCTTTCCCCCTTTCAGATCGGGAAATATTTGACCTTTGTAGGATATTGGGGTTTTGGGAATTTCTTCCATTTCCAAAGAGAGAGACACATCCATGGGTCGGGTAAAGGAAACATTTTTTAAGTTGATGTTGATATTTTTAAGTTCCCGTCCAGAACTATTTTGAGGGTCTGTTTGGTCAATCAATCGGATGATTCCATTCGAAATTGAAAATTCCGAAATGGTTAACCCCAATAGGAATGCCGATAGGGTGGGTTGTTCTTCTGAAATTTCGCTTTTTGGGGTGGAGTCCAATAGAGTGGTCAAATTGGTTTGACCCTGGGGAAGGCGAATGATTTGGAGGTTGGGTTCGTTGAGACGAATTTCTCCGATTTGTGGGTTTCCACGGATAAGGGAAAAGAATCGAATTTTAATATCCAGTGCGTTCAGGACCAGGAGTTTTCCCTGGTTCGAACCTTCTTCCAGAATCTGAATATCCGTGCAATGAAGTCCTACCCAAGGAAAAAGGGAAAGACGCACCTCATTGATGGAAACCTCTCTGTTGAGGGCGGAACTGATTTGATTCACAAGGGGCTTTTTGAATTTTTCTGTTGAAATAAGATAGGGAAGGGCCAGAAGAACAAAAATAACCGTGACCGTAAAAACACCGATGATCAAGAGAGACCATTTTGGGGTTTTGTTCATGTTCCTTCCTTTTTAGACAAGGAACCCTTGATAAATGGTGAAAAAACCATACAAAGAGTATTTCTTATTTATGCTAAAATAAAAGCCGTTTTTTTAATCAACCGTAGGGGAATTATAGAGTCTTTTTTAATGGAATTCCAATGAGAATGATGGAGGGAGGAAAGAAATGAACTTATTAAGTAAACGGGTTGTTGTTGGAGTTTTTTCTTTGTTTTTAACCTATCAATCTTTTGCATGGGCGGGTCAAACTGTTATTACCTGGCATGGCCATGCCGCTTTTGAAATTACAACCCCGAAAGGAAAAGTATTGATGGTCGATCCATGGCTTAAAAACCCGGTTAATCCCAATGCTAAAGAAGAAAAAGATCCAATCGAGGGGATTAAAAAATTGAATTATATTCTTGTCACCCATGGCCATTTTGACCATACCGGTGATTCGGCAGGCCTGGCAAAAAAAACAGGGGCCCGGCTTGTAGCAACCTTTGAATTAGGATCCAATATGGCAAAGCTTTTGGGTTACCCAAAGGAACAGATGGGGTTTGATACCTTGATGAATATTGGCGGGGAGATATCCATAGCGGATGGAGAGGTCATTGTGGCCATGACGCCCGCCGTTCATTCAAGCGGTGTTCAAAACCCAAATGCCAAGGTGGATCAACCCGATTTGGTCTATGGAGGGAATCCGGTGGGTTTTATTTTAAAAATAAAGGATGGGCCGACCATCTATCACACGGGAGACACGGCCTACTTCAAGGATATGGAGGTAGTGGGAGAAGTCTATGCTCCCGATGTGGCCCTCATCAACATCGGTGGGCATTTTGGAATGGAGCCTTACATGGCCGCCAGGGCTGCCGAATCGGTCAAAGCAAAATTGGTGATCCCTCACCATTTTGGAACATTCCCGGTTTTGACACAGGATGCAAAAGAATTTACGGGAGCCCTCAAAAAGAAGAGGATACAAACCCTTGTCATGGAGCCTGGATCTTCCATTGAATTTGAAGGGAAGAAATTAAAAAAGAATTAGGTTTTTTGTGTATGTATGTTGTAATCAATGGATTTGTAAAAAGTCGTTATCCCCATGAAAAGGGAATCCAGAAAATATAAAATGATCTGAAAAGATTGAGTTCCTTTTTCGCGTTTAAAGCATATGGGGAAACCCTTTCCGGTAATGACAAAGAACTATATTTTATGGTTTTTACAAGTCTGTCACTGACTCAGAGGGACGAGATCTAACAAACCAGACATTTCCCCTGATTTGGGGATAACATCTGCTACTATATAACTGCGCATAAATAAATAGACATATTAACAATATGGTTTAAGATAGCCTCGAATTTGTTCAGGACGTCTTTGGATGCTTTTGAGCACACGGGAGACAGTGTCATGAAGCTCATCTATCGTTGTGAAATAGCGGTTGTGTGTTCCGGTCAGGCGGGTATGATGCCAAAGTCGCTCGGTTGCGTTAAGTTCTGGGCAGTAGGGAGGCAGGTTGTGAACGGTCAGCCATTTGCGATTTTCTCCAAACCATAACCAGACGTTCTTGTCTTTGTGGTAAGAAGCGTTGTCTTGGATAAGAACAGTTTTCCGGGGAAAGTAGGCTCTGGCGATCTGCTCCAGATAGGCCATGTACGTTTTGGCATTAAAGACCTCTGCAAATTTATAGAGGAATCGGGCAGCGAAAAGATCCACGGCGCCAAAAACCTTCAAGTTTTTTCTTTGACCCGTTACGGGAATAAGCGGCTGGCATCCTAACCTCGACCAAGTCTGGTAGAGGGTTGAATCCTGCCGGAAACTGGCTTCATCGTCGTGGATCAAGGCCGCCCCTTCTGCTTTGGCTTTTTTTTAATGTGGGGATAAGTGTGCCGTGTCCAGCGAGATCGTTGCGCCTCATCAGCCTTCGCCAATATTCGCTTGGGCCGTTGGACCGAAAACCCAAGTTCATACAGAAGCTTTCTCACATGACCTGGATGATACTCGACACCAAATTCTTCGCGGATGACTCTGGCCACCATCGGAGAGGTCCAGACTCCCGAGAGAAAGCCATAGGCGACCGGCCCGCTCTCTATGATGTCTGCCAGTGTGACTCGTTGCTGTGGAGCCAATTCAGGGGGCCTTCCCGACCGCTGACCTTCCAGAATGCCTTCCAATCCATGACCTTCATAGTTCTTCAACCACAAAGAAACGGCAGATCGTGGAGCCTTCAACACGTCAGAGATTTCGATGCTGGTCCGTCCCTCCATGTTCAACGCTACCGCATGGATCCTCTTAGCCACCCGATATTCTCCATCTTGCTCGGCTTCCTTCTTCAAGCTGAGGAGCTTCTTGATCTTCTTCCAATGTCCTTGAAGAAATCGTGCACGCATGCTATCCACCTCCTATTACAGGATAGCATGTTTAAAATAACATATCCATTTAATTATGCGCAGCTATATATCAATTTATGATATAAGGTTCGAGAATCAAAGTTGCAAGGGCAGGAGAACTTGCTTTTCACCTGGGTCATAGAATCCTTTTTGTAGTGTGTTCCCTGTCTCCCAAAACCATGGTAGGTTGATTGGGTCTATAGAACCCTTGTCACGATGGAGGTTTGGTCGGGAGACATTTCCTGCCTTATCTGTAAACCAATTTGAAGGAGGTGAAACAGTGCATACCCTTTATGTGGGCATTGATGTCTCTAAGGATTGCTCCTCCGCCCAAGGGATTGATAGCAAGGGTGAGAAGATTTTCTATCTCTGCTTTGATATGGATGCCAAAGGCTTTTCTGATCTTCTAAGCTCTATTACCTCTCACTGTAAAGATCTCTCAAAGGTCATGATTGCCATGGAGTCTACAGGATGTTACCACATGAATCTGTATCCTTTTCTTGTATCCAAAGCAATAAAAACAATTGTGATTAATCTCCTTCTCATTTCCAATTTCACCAAACTTTCTTTGAGGAAGACCAAGACCGACAAAAAAGATGCCATGACGATCGCCAAATTTCTTGTGGCCCACAAAGATTCTTTGTCCAAAATATCCTCTCCACAAGATACCCAGGACCTTAAAGATCTGGCTAGAGAAAGAGAGTCTTTAGCGGTTTTGATCTCCGGTATAAAGAACGATATCAAGAGAATCCTTCAGAGCACTTTTCCGGAACTGGAATCCCTTTGTAACCTTTTTTCGCAAACCATGCTTAATTTTCTTTTAAAATTCCCTTCAGCCCGTCTTATTCAAGCCGCCCCATCCAAGGCAATTGCAAAAGCACTGGTTCCTTCCGATCAGCGAAAAAGAGTCTCTGTTTCCCCAAAGGATATTCTCTCAGCGGCCCGAGGATCGGTGGCATCTGTGAATGCGGCAAAAGAAGTAATTCTGCCGGAGAAGATCTCAACACTTTGGTATCTGATTGAAAGACAGAATAAAATCACTGAGATGCTCGTTCAGTTTTGTGAATCAACGGTCATTGATGACCTGGGGATCATCACATCGATCAAGGGGATTAGTGATCAAACAGGGGCTACCTGACCTGCAAAGTCAATGCTGTACGCTTCGTTTTGTGTGCAACGGAAAACAACCGAACCCGGCAACGCGGTATCTGTAAAGGTTGAAGGATCGATGTTCCCGAAATCCATAAGCGCTGGAGAAGATTGAATGGTACAGGTTCCTTGAACCGTCGCTTGAATGTTAATCGTGGCGGTATCCGCTGCCATGGCTAGCTCACTCACCAAAAAAATTCCCCCAATTGTGAAAAATAGAAGTTTTATCTTTCTCATTTTTTCCTCCTTTTAAGTGACGTCATCTTAATAATCCATCCATTTAAATCCCATTTCATTAAGCCATCTCCGATGATCCGAAAAAAAAAAGCCCAGGTCAGGATAAGAGCAGGGGCCTTTGTCTTTTGCCTGCAACCACTTCGGCAGCCTGGCCGCCCTTAACTTTTTTATAAATTAAGGGTCCTAGGCTTTGTGACCCATCCTTTCAGATGGTGTACTCTTATCGGTGGCCTATTCAGTTTTAATGTCTCTTCAGATCAAAACATAACGGGAAAACAGGGTTGTCGAGGGGGGGTAATTAAAATTATGAAAATGTAAGGAGTTTAAATAACAAAGGGGTAGAAAGAAATTTTGGAGAAAATTTGACAGGTTTTCCAGGAAAAAATATGTGGGTTTTCAATAAAAGGTGAAGGGTTCCCATGAGTTTACGTAATTAATTTGGCTACGGGGTTATTGACTCCATTGAAAAAATATTAGTTTCTAGTTTGATTTTTTTTACCCATAAATAATGGTTATAACCTTGCGTCATCACTGGAGGCATGGTATTCTTTAAGCCTACCAACTCAACAATCTTATTTGGAGTAATAACTCAATGAGTTTATTGAATCGTAAGGAGATTCCACCATTTCAAAAGACGCTCACTGTTATTTTAATCGGTCCCTTGGTTTTGTTTTTGGTTGGGGTATTGGTGCATCAGGTTGGAGCCCATTCAATGGAATCTTCTGTCCCCATATCCCTGAATCAAGCAAAATATAAATCTTTATTAAAAGAGCTTCAGCTGGAGCATGGGTTTGATCGCCAAGAACTTGAAGTCCTCTTTAAAAAAGCTAAATTTCAAACCGAGATTCCAGAAAAGTTTGCCAAACCCGCAGAGAGCCGCTCGTATGATGCCTATCGGCCTCTTTTCATTAAGCCTGAAATCGTTCAGCGGGGGAAGCTCTATTTGAAAGAGCACCAGGAATTATTTCGTGAAGTGAAAGAAAAGTATGGGGTTGAACCTGAGGTTATTGCCGCAATTTTAGGTGTTGAAACCAAATTTGGCCAAAGGACCCATGGGGGTTATTCTGTTTTTGATGCGCTCAATTCCACCTTTACCGGAGTCCCAAAAAGGGAGTCTTTTGCCCGAAAGGAACTCATTCATTTTTTGATATTAAGCAGGGAAGAACAATGGGATCCTTTAGGGATTAAAGGATCCTATGCAGGGGCTATGGGCATACCTCAATTTATTCCCTCCAGTTACCGTCACTTTACCGTGGATTTTGATCATGACGGGAAGAGGGATTTATGGTTATCGGAAAAAGATATTCTGGCCAGTGTTGCAAACTATCTTAAAATCCATGGATGGAAGGAGGGGGCTCCCATAAAACTTCCCTTAAATGGGAACCCTCAAAAACCTTCAGTTCAAAAACTTCTTCGCGAAGGAATGGATGCGAAGACCTCGGTTAAAACATTAAAAAAAGCGGGAATAGAAATGGATAATGAAAAGGGAACTATTGATGATAACCTCGAGGTTTCATTAATGGCTTATCCCACAGAAAACGGTCAAGAACGAGCGGTCCTTTTTCCCAACTTTAGAACGATTTTAACATACAATCGGGCTGTGAATTATGCCCTAGTCGTATCGGACCTTGCGGACCTTTTACGGGAAGAACCGAATTAATTAAGGTTCTTGACTATTTTTAAACCCACCTGGTAAAGTACCCACACCCTCTTAAATTTCACCTTCAGCACGGAGTCAAATAGGGGTATTGGTTTTGGCTTTGTTTTGCTGTCCTTGGACCCGGTTTGATCAGTGGTGATCCGGTTTTTGCAGAACCCCTGGGTGGATCGGTGGGTTTATGAAACATCCACGGAGGTTTTTAATCCCCTGGAGAGGGGTTTTTTTCGGTGCAGCAGTGTGAGCCATCCTTGGTCCGAGTACCGGCCATTGGAAAAGAAGTGGTTCCGGTGTTGTAAAAGCGGTTTGAAAAAATAATCCTCTTACATGATAAGGGCCAGGGTTTCCCCTTCTAGCGCATAAAGGCCTGAAATCCTAGCATGCTTTGCGCTTTCTCTCGCATGGGATAGTCCGCTTCGAATGGTTTTTGAATGGGTGGCATGATGGGCATGCATCAAGGCCGATCTCCCGTGTTTTATGGCTTCGTTTAAATGAAAAATGGCTTTTTCCCCATCTTTCCTTTCCTTGCTTTGAGGGTCTAAGGGTTTAACCGTTTCCTTGATCATATCAAGCATCGCCTGGGCATTGGCTAAAAGATCTTTTCCAGCCCTTAGGGATTCTTTTGCATGGTAATGGATTCTTGAAAGGTCCCCGGTTTTGGCAGCGGTGTTGATATGGGTAACAAATCCTTTTCTTGCAATCGACATGGCATTGGCAAGATTTTCTTTTTCTTTGAATTTTTCCAGGGACTCTGAAAAGGTTGGGGCGGGAATTAGAAAAAAAGGGTGAGTACAAATAAAATTGTACTCACCCTGAAGGAATGGAAAGAATTCATTTAGTCTTGAAGCCCGACTCCTACAGCACGAAGCCTTGGCCGGGTATCGGTTAACGAAAGAATCTTTTTATCTCCTGGATTCCGGACCCTAAGGAAGCCCCATTGACCGGCCTCCATGTAGGCCATCCGATGGTTCATATAGAGATAATCTCCGGGAATGGAGAAAGACCCTCCCGCTTGAGTGTAAGCATTCAGAACCTCGCTTCCCCCAAATTCAAAATTTTGAACTTGGTCAGCCCCTGCCAAAAATGGCTCCTCCGGCCATTGATGCCCTTCTAAGCCAAAAATCCCATTTTGTTCTGAAAAGGCCCCAAAGGCATGGATGACCACTGGATCTCCTGCGTGGGCTTCCAAAATGGGTGTGGCCGGATCTCCATCCTCATCCTCCGAAACACAAATGAAGAGGCGATTTTGCTCACATCCTTCTTCAAAACGTAATTCATAAGGTTCGGCTTTATAATTGACAGCGGAAATTCCCGCAGCCTTTTGTAGGTAAGGCATAAAGCTGGTTCCCAGAATATTGTCCTCATCCTGGAAAAAGAGGGAAAAATCCCGATAATTGGCGCGATTCATATTCTCCGGAACTCCCCTATCCACAATGACATCGGCCCGCCAACTGTTTTTAAGGGAAATATCTTCGCCAGTCACAGGATCCCGGTAGGTTGATCCTCTGGGACCAATGATAATGGCCCCAAAAAGGCCATCGCGTTGGTTGGCCATGCTTGCATCGGCCCAGTCTTGAATGAGGGCTGCATTTTCCCCAATTTCAGGGTGGGCATAAAAGGTGTACACCTTGCTTTCACCCGGACCGATGGTTTGATCTCCCTCATTATTCCCCACATTGATCCCCTGAGAGTCCATGGGATCGTATGCCAAGTTATGGGCATGGAAGGAGGTCCGCCCTTCGCTGAGTTCATTTTTTAAATTAACCTTGATACAGTCTCCTATATTAACATGCAGCGTCAAAGGCATGGGCTGGAAACCGGCTGAAGCGACCTTTGTTTTCTCATCGGCAAGGACGAATACCTTTCCTTCGGGATTGCTCATTAACATTTCCCGATTAAAATCTACCTCAATGGTTTCATCCGCCCGCGGGTTTAATACAAGGCCCTTTTCCACTGCGAGAACATTGAAGTTTTTCACAGGCGCAGCGGAAGGGCATACCTCCTTTGCCGATTGGGGAATACTTTCTTTCCCCGGCAACGGTTGCAAATTCTCTGAAGGTTCATCTAAGACCCGGATTAACCCCCAGCTCCCTTCGGTAAGTTTTGAGGCCCGACCGTTATAGTAAAGGTAGTCTCCAGCCATCTTTTGGGCTCCTCCTGCCTCCGGAATGGATAAATCATGACGTTCCGCAATTCCGATATGGATGGTGCTTCTCGGCTGTGATTCGGGATTATACCGCTGGAACCTAAACCAATGCCCCGTGACATGAATCGTATGGGTTTCGTTTACCGCGGTAACCAGATTCCGGATCATAATGGGATCCCCTAAATAAGCCGTTAACAATGGCGTATCCGGATCTCCATGGATTTTGCTGCTAAAGGCAAGGGACGGATCCGAGTTGAGAACCAAACGCCGGTTAATTGGAGCCAACCTCATGTTCAGAGCGCTTCCCGTGGTATGGGTTCCTCCGTTGATATAGGGGTTTGGCGTCAGCAAGACATTATCCTGTTTGTCCATTGGATAAAGGAGGGTTGTTGCAGCGGCAGCGGCTTGTTGGAGCATTTCAGGGGGAGAACCCGTTGAAACGCTGTTTGCGGTGGAGAACAATGTGTCCTGAATGTGAAGGACTAATTCTCGGAAGCTCCCCGTGGCATCAATGGAGTGGGGTTCGTTGGTATGAATATCCACCACGTAACCGCTTCTTTTTAGATCCCCTGTTTTTGGATCATGGTATGTCGATCCCGGGGGTTCGATAATGGTACTTCCGAAGGCCCCATGTTGCCAGGAAATCGCCCCGAAGGCATGGTCATGCCAATAGGTGGTCCCAAAATCCGCATCGGGATAGTAGCGATACCGAACGAACTCCACGCTGACAATTTCCCCTTTATCGTGGTTGTAAGACAAGGGAGCGGTAAAGGTAATTTCCTTGCCCGATATTTTCTTGATCCTTCGAATCTCAAATGTTTCTACCTGGTCCATGCCGATTCCAAGCAAAGTCCCTACGTGGTATCGGGCGGCCTTTTTCTCATTGGTCAGGACCACGTAATCTTTACCGGCTTTAGCCTTTTTGGAGAGCTTTTCATTCATTGCTGCGGGTAACCCATGGCTATCATCTATCAGCTCATCTTTATAAGGGCGCATCACCTGCTCATATGAGAACCCGCTGATGACCCCGTCGGAGGCCTGATTATCAAATTGCCACATATGAGAATGAATGTTAAGTTTGCTGGCATAGCCGTTCTCAACGCTATCTCGCCACCCGTTGGTTAGAATGACATCGAGGCAGTCATACACATTTCCCCGATAGACCAGGGGAACGCGTAAGTCGGGATTGGCCATAATTTCTGCCTGTTCTTCCCTCAGCACGTATATGAGCCCATCATCATCTTTGACCGGTGGGTTTTTTCCGTCACCCTTCGATAAGATGATTGGAAGCTGTCCAAGAGCATGAATGCGATAAAGTTTTCGCTGTGCCATGTTGTCACTTTGCCTGGGGCAAAGGCTCCAAGGACCTTGCTCGCCGGGTCTCGGAAAACGGGTGGTTTCGATTCCACTCACACCACCTCCGGCACCGGGGCCGCCCGGATCGGAATAGGGATTAAACACATTGTCCTTTTGTAAAAATCCCCCTTCTTCAATTTGAAAAGGTTCAAGCCAAGGAGCAGGCCCATGGTTTCTCGCAAAGGGTGGTCTTTTTCCAAAGTGGGGCTGAAGCGCTGGCCAGGCCAACTTTCCTGTTTTTGGATCAAAAGCCACTTTTCGCCGACCCCCGGGGCCAACCTTAACTCCCATATGGTCTTCAGGAGGGAAATATTTAGGCCATTCCTGGACGGTTTCCCTTTCTGCCATGGCCAAGAGACCTTTGGGCGATTTCTCCCAAGCCCAGTCAAGGACCGTCGCATCGTGAGACATGATTTGTCCTCTCCAGTCATCCGTATGGCCTGGCTGGCCTTGAACGGGAAGCATGGCGCTTACCCAATCGTTAATAGAAACCATCGGAGGGTTTTGAGACCAATCGGTTTTTTTCGGGGTAATTTTGAATTTCTTTCCAAACCAATCCACCGTTTTTCCAATCAATTGGGTGGAATCCACCGCCGGTTTCATTTTTCCTTTCCGATCGGGAAGCTCCATCAGGGGCTTCATAATATCCTGTTGGAAACCGGGGATTTGGAGTGTGTTATACACTCGCCAATAACTCCACATTCCAGCCACATAGTGGTGAGCCACGTGACAATGGAACAGGAAGTCCGCGGCCAGGTGTTGGCACAATCCAGCTCCGCATTCGGGTTCTAAATCAAAGACTGTTTGAGGTCCGATAACCTGAACGTCCACCCGTTCGCTTTTTGAACGCATTCTAGGGAACTTTACCGGTCCGTTTCGGCCTGCATCGAAAAGGGTTTTCTCGGCCTTGGGGTCTCGCTGCCAACGAATGGTTCCCCCATGAGGGTGGTGGGAATGGAAAATGTCCGATCCACCGTGAACCAATCGGAATTTTGAAGGGTCCCCGATATATCCACGTGGGATGGGCGTTCCCGCATCTCCAAAGGTGTAGGCGCTATAGGCTTCAGCCTCATCTTCAAACCCGAACCTTTCTTTTTGAGTGGCCAGGTTGTTAGTGCCGAAAGGTTCGCTCCTGAAATTTAGGGCCCTGGCCCCTGGACGATAAGCGTCTGTAATGGGGTCCCTTTGAGGAATCATTTCTCCATTTTTACTTAATGGGCGGAACGATTCATCCCCCACTTCATGGTAGATAATCACATATTCTCTAAAATCGCTGTTGACCGGATGGGCAATCATTGCCTCCCATCCGCTTTTTAATTCTCCCCCGGTGAAGGGATCAACGTAGGTGGATCCTGCGGGTTCAACCACAAAAGTCCCCACCATCCCTAAACCCGTTTGTAACCGATCCCCATGACTATGAAAGGTCAGCGCTCCTTCTTGGAAATCAGGAGCAATGTACCACTCATATTCTCTGCTCTCTCCGAATTCAACCACCGTATCGGGGTTTGAAGCGATGGCCGGCTTCCCGGTTTTTTTAATCAGCGTGCTCGATCCATGAATATGAATTCCAACGGGCTCTTCAAATTCGGTCTCGTTGCGGAGGGTAATGTTGACGCAATCCCCCTGGTTTGCGCGAATCACCAAAGGCTGAATCATATCCCCTTGAAGCCCATTGGAAACAGCGCCAGGATCATTTTCCTTGTCTCTTGCCTCTGCATTCACTCTCTCCTCTTCACGAACCTTTTCTATGTTTTCAGTCAGCACAAACATATAACCGGGGTAGTAATCCAACCACTGATTAAGAGTAACCTCTACATTGATGGCGGTGATGTCGAGTTTTTTCACAGGAGCACTCTTGGGACAGCGTCCACTGGAAGTGACGCTTTCCTCAGCAACGGAAGCGGGCCCGAGCAGTACGCCCTGTTTCATCATCCCGTCAAACATATCCAATTGGTGACCCGGACCTTCCATGGCCGTAAAGGTGCCTTTTTTTTCTTCATGGTTTTCGTGGGCAAACTGTTGTGCCGCCATTTTATTCATAATATCCATTCGGGACATTCGTGCAGGCCGTCCCTCTATGGAGTCTTCAATATGAATTTGGGCCTTCAATTTACCCTTCCAATCCTGCGTGGTTGCTTCCTGTTCATTTGCAGGTTCTGAGGAAGTTGTCCCTTCTTCAGCGGCAACGGTTAAACCTTGTACGTTTAGGGCAAAGAGGGCGAAAAAAATCCCTGCCAGAAAATTTCCTGCGAATTTCCTCATGACATTTTCCTCTCTTTCGTTTTTAAATTAATGCCTTTCATGTCAACTGTTTCAAAAGAAACAAATTAAATACCATTTAATTAAAGGACCGAATCCCTTTTTCGGTTTCAAAAGCTCTTCTTTTTACTTTTTTCGAATCAAATTCAAAATTTAATTGGACGGTTCCATCGGCCTTTACCTCAACCTCCCTTTCAGAAACCTTGAAATGGGGATACCAGGCGTGAACTTTATAAGTTCCAGGAGGCAATTGATCAATGGTGTATTGCCCTTGACGATTGGTTTTTGAATAATAGGGGTTTTCCACCGCAAAACCCCAGGTCTGCATGAATTCATGCATTCCACAGATCATGACCGAAACCCTCAAGCCTCGATCAAATTTTAAAATCCCCCCCTGAGGTTCTCCCGAGGTGGGAAGCGGAAAGTTAAGCATAATGTTTCCCCGTTCCCTCTGGAAAACCTGTCCGTTATGGAAGATGGGGTCTTTATTGAGGACGGTAATCGGCTGATGGTTTTGAACCACCGTGACCATGGGATGAATATGATGGCTTTTTCCCATGTGGTCGGTCTCGTAAAGTTCTTTAACGGGAACCTCAGCAGGATGAAACATGCAATCCGTTGCGAATATTTTAGCCCGGATCGGAGGAAACGGCTTCCCTTTTTTGACCTCCTGAACCGCAACGATGACGTCGGACATTCCTCCCTCACGATCGATATTAAATTCTTCGAGTAAGACGCGGCCTTTACCATCGGAAACTTTTTGACAGAAATCAACGAAGGGCGAGAGAGAGAGCAGAAATGCGCGGGGTGCCGGAAGGGAGCCTTTTAGGAACACCTTGCCTTCAATGGTTCCCCCATTCATCACTTTGATATCTTCGTAGGGAAGAGCCGCAGGAAGGAAAACGACTTGAAGCAGGAAAGGGACAATACCAAAAAGTGAAAATTTCTTAAACGCTTTAATCATTATCGACCAGATATTGAGATATAGCCGTTATCCGGCCCGCTCTGATTCTCTTCGGCGCTGCAATCGTAGGCGGTATTGGCGAAAGCCCCTTCAGCATGCCTCGCCAACCGCAAGGACTAGCTCAAAGTCATTCTATTCATTCGCTGCCCTGCTTGTCAACCAGTGCTCGCCATGCCTACAGTTTTTCACGCAGAATCACTTCTGCATCAATATAGTGTTCAAAGGTTTTACCGGCCTGTCTGTGTCATCGTTATGAGATCGAAATGAAGTGCCTTGAAATGGAACCTCTTCTTCTCGGGGAACAATCTTTTTGTGGATCCCTACATCTAGAAGATTCCCGAAACAGGGGGCGAAACCGCTCTTAAATAACGGATCAGGGTATCTGGTGTTCAACGGTAGGAGGAGCTAAGTGAAAGGGCTCGAGCGCCGTTTGAAGTCTGTATGAGGTTTGCAGATCATGCAAAGGAATGCCAACTTCCGAAGCATCGAACTTGAAATTCAGTGTGACCCTTCCATTATTCAGCACGTTTACCTGTTGTGCCTGGACCTTCATATGAGGATGCCACGCGATCACATCATGCTGGCCGGGCGGGATGTCCTGGATGACAAAGGTCCCATCGCTTCCCGTGACGGCGAAGTAGGGGTTTCCGACGGCAATTCCCCAGGATTGCATAAAGTCATGAACACCACACTGTGTACGAAAGATATAATTTCCTTTTCGAAAACGAATCTCCTTGGATGCCGTGCTCTCCGGTATCATCGGTTTGTTAAACATGGCAAAGGTATAACGATCTTTTAAAGAATACCCCTGAATATCATGCGTGATGGGGTCCTTATTGGAGATTAGAATGGGGCGATAATTACGCACAGGGGTCACAAATGGGGAAATTCGGCAGTGATCGATCTGGATCTCTGGAGTAAAATTAAACTTCTTGCCTTTTTCAACCCCCACCACCGCTACCACGACACCCTGGAATCCGCTGTCCGAAGCCACCCTGAATTCGTTGAGCAGTCGGTTCCCTTTTCCATCAGAGATTTTTCCACAGAAATCAATGTTTGGAGAAAAAATGAGGTGAAAGATTCGGGCGGGCGGCGGGGTCCCCTCAAGGACGGCCCTTCCTGTTAGGGTTCCTCCGAAGGTGACGGTCATCTCTTCATATCCTAAAGCCAGCCCGGGACCTGAACCCATGAGAACCCATAGGGTCAGGGAAACCATAGCGCTGGCTAAAACCTTCAGTCTTCCGTGGCCTGTGTACAATAGGGTGCCTCGCAGTCCTCAAGATGCTCATGAGGTAGCGCCTCAGGTCCGACTCTGAATTTTTCCTGAGTCTCGTAGTGGGGCCGCTTCACCTGATGAGAGTAAAATTCGAGGTTGATGGAAACGGTCTCCCTGGCCGGAATTATAATTTCTCGTTCAATCATTTTTAGATGGGGATGCCAGGCGATGACCTTATAGGTCCCGGGAGGCAACTGATCGATGACGAATGTTCCATCTCTCCCTGTCTTTGCGTAATAGGGGTTGTCCACCACAAATCCCCATGTCTGCATAAATTCATGCATCCCGCAGATCATCTGGGTAATACGCTTTCCCGGTTCAAGATGTACAACTCCCCCTCTCGGGTCATCCGAAATAGGCAGAGGGAAATTCAAGATGATATTGCCCTTTTCACTCTGAAAAACCTGCCCATTATGCAGAATCGGATCTTTATTGATCACCGAAATGTGTTGAGGATTTTGGATAACGCTGACCAGGGGGTGGGCATGCCGCAGCTTCCCTTTATCATCGACACGAAACTGCTCATCATCAGAAACATCCGCTGGGTGAAACATGCAGTCCACAGAAAACAGTTCTGATTCAATAGGGGGAAAAGGTTTGCCCTTTTTGACCCGTTGCACTGCAACAATGGCGTCCTGCAGCCCACCTTCATGGCCTACAATAAATTCTTCCAGGAGGATATGACCCTTTCCATCCGAAATTTTCTTACAAAACGGCCCGAATGGATAGAGAACAAGGGGAAAGACCCTGGGAGGGGGGATCGGTCCGTTGAGGGTGACTTTCCCCGTGATCGTTCCACCGTCGGACACCTGAACTGCTTCATAGCCCAGGGCCTGTGTTGAAAGTCCTGTCATACCTAAAAGAAACAAGACGACACCGAGGCACCTCCATTTCTTCACATTATCCATCATTATCCACCAGACCCTCAATCTAAAAAAGAGAAATCAGGTCAGGGATATACTCTTTTTACAACCCTGCCTGATTTCTCAAGCTCTTTCACAAAAAAAACTATTTCTGGTTTAAAGAGACAGGAACCACGGCATTTTCTTCCTGTGGCCCCTCAGCGACCTTCCCTCCCAGCCCGCTGCTGTTGAGTGGAAGAATCCGCCGGTCTCCCAGTGGGAGAACCTGTAGATATCCCCATTGCCCGGCCTGGGCATAAGGCATACGATGGTTCTGCCAGATATAGGTACCCGGGATGGCAAATGGTCCACCGGCCCCTTCCTTCAAATAGACATCCAGGTATTCCGATCCTCCAAACTGAAGGCTACTCAACATATCCGCACCGGGCATGTCGGGCTTAAAGGGCCATTCATGACCCTCGATGCTGAAGATTTGGTTCTGCTCGTTGAAAGCACCAAACACACGTATCCGCACCGGATCCCCTGCATGTGCCAGGATGGTTGGTGTGGCCAGACCAGCCTCTCCAACCACACAGGGAGTAAACATCGTGGCTGGCTCACATCCATTGTCTTCCCGATATAGCCAAGGTTCACTCCGATAATTGACTCCCACCAACCCTGCAATCTGCTGGAGGTAAGGCATAAAGGATGTGCCAAGGATATTATCCTCATCCTGGAAGAAGAGCGAAGCGTCTCTGTAATCGGAACGACCGATATTTTCCGGAATAGAAGTATCAACGATCACATCCGCTATCCAAGAGCTTTTCAGTGAAATATCCTCACCCGTCAATGGATCACGATATTTTGATCCTTTCGGGCCGACAACAATGCCTCCGAACAGACCATCTCTGACGTTGTTGATGAAGTTCCCCCAGTCCCAAACCAGGGCTGCTGTTTCACCCAACGTTGGATGGGCATAGAAGGTATAGGTGCGGCCCTTTCCGGGAGGAACCGTTTGATCTCCAGGATTCAAACCGACATTGACCCCATGGGATTCCTTAGGATCAAATGCCAGCATGTCCGCGCTAAAAGAGGCACGGCTGGCCTTCATCTCATTCTTGAGATTGATCTTAATGCAATCTCCGACATTGACATGGAGTGTAAGGGGAAGGGGTTGATAACCATCCGTGGCCACCCTTGATTTTTCTCCTTCTAGCATAAAGATCTTACCCTGAGGATTGGAAACCAACAGTTTGCGGTCAAAGTCCACTTCGATGACATCCGGGGCGTTGTTATTAAAATTCAATTCAAGGTCTACCGCAATGACATTGAAAGTCTTCACCGGGGCATCCGCAGGGCAAACAGATTTAGCCGAGGCTGGGATTTCGTCACGCCCCGGAAGCTTCTTCAGATCTGAAACTTCCTTGTCCAAAACCCGGATAATTCCCCAACTGCCTTCAGACAAGTGGGATGCGCGACCGTTGTAATGGAGATAATCCCCTGCCATCTGCTGGACGCCACCGGCTTTTGTGACCAAATCATAACGTTCTGCAATTCCCACGTGGTGAGCGTTCCTCAGGTCGGATTTCTCGGCATAACGTTCTGTCCGGAAGGCATGGCCCGCCACATGCCAGGTATGACTTTCATTCATTAACGTATGCAGGAGCCGGAAGACGACCGTGTCACCCAGATAGGCCCGCAGCAGTGGGGTGCTGGGATCTTGATGAGCCTTGCTGGAGAAAATGAGTGACGCGTCTGGATTGATCTTCAGACGCCGGGCCACAGACTCGGCACGGAAATTTAAACCACCGCCCGTGGTATGGGTTCCCCCGTTGAGCATCGGAACGGCAACCTTGTCCAGATCATATGGCATCTGGAACGAGAGGGTCTGACCCGCATCGATCGCGGTCTGGATGGGCTGTCCCGGGGGATTGCCTTCCGTAACCACCTGGGCTGTATACGGCACCGTGTCGTGGGGCATCACGACCAGTTCACGGAAACTTCCGTTTACCCCATAGCCGATCGGCTCGGTCGACCGGATGTCCGCGACGGGGCCGCTCCGAATCGGTTCCCCGGTCTTTGGATCATGGTATGTGGCCCCCACCGGCTCCACGATCATTGCTCCGACCCCCCCATGAGGCCATGTTGTGGCCCCGAAGGCATGGTCATGCCAGAAGACGGTCCCGACATCGGCATCCACCCACATCCGATAACGGACAAACTCCACCGTCGAAATCTCGTCTTTCTTGTGGTCATACTTTAAAGGCTCGCTGAAAGTGATGACGTCCCCTTTGATATCTTTGATCCAACGGATTTCGGAGGTCTGTACCTCGTCCGCACCGATCATGAGGTCTGTCCCGACATGGAACGAGGTCGCGCCCTCTGCCATCTTGATTTTAATAGAGACAGCCCCCGCCTTGACATCCTCAGTAAGAACCGCATTCATCGGGGTTGGAAGCCCCTTGTGTTTCTCCTTTGTCATCTGGATGAAGGGACGGACCGACTGCTCGTACGAAAAGCCGGTGATCACGCCATCTGACGCTTGGTTGTCGAACTGTATGAAATGCGGATGGATGTTGATCTTCGACATCTGGAAGTTGGTGGTGTCGTTGTCTTCCCACTCGCTCTTTAAGATCACATCGACGCAGTCATAAACACTGGCGCGGTAAACCAGTGGGATCGTCTGGTCCCCCGCCGGGTTGGCACGGACCTTCGCCTCCTCTTCATGGAGGACATAAAGTAACCCATTGGGATCCACGACCGGCTTTTCCTTTCCAAGTCCCTTCGTAATCTGAATCGGAGTTTGGATAAAATGAATGGTATATTGCTTCCGTCCTGCATTTTCAGGGCAGAGGCTCCACCTCCCTTGCTCTCCCGGTCGGGCAGGCTGGTTCGTCTCTTCGCCAAGAGCCCCTTTCCCCCCCGGATCGCTCGGCAACGCCCCGTTATTTTTATCCATATGGATCGGTTCAAGCCAGGGTGCCGGTCCATGATGCCGGGCAAATGGGACACGTTTTCCAAAATGGGGTTTGAAATGGGGCCAAGACAATTTCCCGGTTTTGGCCTCAAAGAGGATCGGCGGGCGCTTTCCCGGCATGGGGGACTTGTATTTCGGCCAGTCAAATGTTCCGGTCACCTCCGGCTCACCGAGCGCCTTTTTCCCTTCCCAGGTCCAGTCCCACACCGTAGCGTCATAAGCCAGAATCTGGCCCTTTTCATCCGAGGTGTGGCCAGGCTGTCCAGCCGGAGGGACCATCATCTTGACCCAGTCATTAATGGAGACATCCGGAATGGGCTTGGACCAGTCCGACTTGCCGGCAGTGATGTTCCACTTCTTGTCGTACCAATCCATGGTCTTGCCCACGAGCTTGTCAGAGGTTACGGCAGGCTTCATCCGACCCTTACGGTCAGGAAGCTCTTGCAAAGGCGGCATGATGTCGGTGCTTCCTAACGGATAATTCCCATTTTGAAGGGTGTTATAGACACGCCAGTAACCCCACATTCCGGCCACATAATGATGCGCCACATGGCAGTGGAACAGGAAATCACCCGCTAATTGTTGACAGAGTCCAGATCCGCATTCTGTCTGGAGGTCCAGAACCTCGGAAGGACCAATCACCTGGACATCCACCCGGTCCGATGTGGTTCGGACCTCCGGATATTTTACCGGACCGTTGCCTGCAGCGGTCAGGAGAAAACTTTCTTTGCCATCCGCCTTTGGCTGCCGGAGCCATCGAATCGTTCCCCCGTGGGGATGGTGAGAATGGAACACCTCCCCGCCGCCGTGAACAAGACGGAACTTCGCAGGATCTCCCATATAGGAGCGGGGGATTGTCGTCGGGACATCCCCAAAGGTATAGGAACTGTAAGATAATGATTCGTCTTCATGGTGGAAATATTTTTCCTGAAGAGCCAGGTTATTCACCCCGAAGGGTTCGCTTCGATAATTAATGGCGCGGGCTGAGGGGCGATAGGCATCGGTGTTCGGATCCCGTTGAGGAATCATCTCACCATGGCGGTTCAGAGGCCGGAAGGATTCATCGCCGATCTCGTGGTAGATAATGACAAACTCTCTGAAGTCCGCAAGATTGGGATTCTCGATCATCACCTGCCAGCCGCTCTTGGTCTCCTTGCCAGTAAGCGGATCCAGGTAGCGAGATCCCATGGGCTCAACAATAAAGGTTCCAATCATCCCAAGACTGGATTGCTCTCGTCCCACATGGCTGTGGAATACGTGGGCCCCTTCCTGTTCACCTGGCCGGACATACCATTCGAAAACCTGAGTCTCATCTTCCTTGACAATGGAATCCGGATTGGCAATGGTCGCCGCTTCTCCCGTGGACTTTACAATCATGCTGGAGCCATGGATATGCAGGCTGACTTCCTCGTAGTCCAATTTGTTTCTCAGGGTGATTCTGACACAATCACTTTGGTTGGCACGGACATTGAGCGGCTGGATCATGTCGGTCTGAAGTCCGGTGGATACCGCCCCAGGATCATAACCTGATTTTTCACGGGCATCTCTGTTCCGCTTTTCCTCTTGACGGACCTTTTCAACGTTTTCGGTCAGGACATACATATATCCCGGATAAAAGTCGAGCCATTGATTGATCGTGGTCTCAACATTGATTGCCGAAATGTCAAATTCGCGCACAGGGGCGTTCTTCGGGCACTGACCTCTGGCGCTCACGCTTTCAGCAACCCCCGTCGGCCCAAGAAAGAAACTTCGATCCATCTGCTGCATCATGCTCATGTCGCTAAAGGCGCCCTGACCGGTATGTGCAGCGTGACCGCCTGAACCCTTCGCGATCTCGTCCATCAATTTCTGCATTGCCGCATTCACCCGTTCTCGCTGACCTGTCCGTCCTTCGGCGGCTTCTTCCCGCTCAAGCTGGGCCTTTAACTGCTTTTCCCAGGCTGAGGTATCCTGCGAAGCGGTCGCAGAAGAAGTATTGGAATGCTCATGGCCGGCCCCTTCACCGCTGATCGCTGCGCCCTGTGTCGCTAAGACCAGCATAAAGGCCAACACTGAAATGAATGAAAAGCTTCTTATTACCACGGTCTTCATCATCTGACTCTCCCCTTCCTTAGATTTGTTCAAAGGTGTTGATTCGTTTTAAGGATTTGAACTGCTTGTGCGAGTTGTTTTGATACAGATTTTGCATTTAAAATCTTAATGTATTGAAATGTATTGCTTTTCCTCGGTATACTGAATTGTTTCGTCAGGAGTATTTTCCGTTCTCTTTCTCTTAAAAATTAAAATTAACTTCCTAGCACAAGGAAATTCCTCTTGTCAAGTTTTTTGATTTTGTCGGCTCCCATTACGCCCAGGCCTGGACTAGAAAGTTGGAGTTACCCAGGTCAATTGCACGAGTCTCATGACCCATGGGATTTATTTGATCCTCCAGTTGGAGGGCCATGACCTTGAGGAAGGAAAATTTTTCCCCTTTAATGGTAAGGGAAAGGCCCTTGTTGTCGCTTTTATTTGAACTTGCCTGGTGGCGCGGGGGGTGATAGGATTTTCGCTCTCCATTTTAGAATCTATCTCTAATTCTGAATCACAAATCGACGTCGAAAGAAAAGTCAATTTTTATCAGAAGGAGGGGCCGTATGTTTGAGGGATCGTTGGAAAGGTTCAAAACGCTTCTATTAGATACCAGTTTTTCATTCGCCCAGAACGGGCTGAGGATTTTTTTGGTGATTGCGGGGGGGCTGATTATCCTTCGCGTGATCCGGTTTTCTCTCCACCGTCTAGAAGTCCTCCTGATCAAAGCGAAAGAACCGACGGAATCGGTCCCGGGTAGTACGAGGAAAAGGGTCGACACCTTGGTGGGGATTCTGTCGACCATCGGACGGTTCGCCGTTTGGACGGTGGTGATCATCATTTCGCTGGACCAGGTGGGGGTCAACGTCGCACCGGTTATCGCGGGAGCCGGAATTGCGGGCCTGGCATTGGGATTCGGCGCTCAAAACTTGGTAAGAGATGTGATCAGCGGCTTTTTTATGATTTTGGAAGACCAGGTCAGAGTCGGAGATGTTGCGGTGATTAATGGCACGGGGGGATTGGTGGAGACGATTACGTTTCGAACCATCGTGTTAAGGGATTTGGCCGGTGTGGTGCATGTGTTTCCCAACGGGAGCGTATCCACCCTCTCCAATATGACCAAGGGGTGGTCGGCCTACGTGATCGATGTGGGGGTGGCCTATAAAGAGGATACGGACCGGGTGGTGGAAGTCATGCGGGAGGTGGATGAAGATTTGAGACAAGATCCCAATTTTGGCCCGAACATTCTGGGTCCGCTGGAGGTATTTGGGGTGGATAAATTTGGTGAATCCGAAGTGACGATCAAGGCACGGATTAAAACTCAACCGATCCAGCAGTGGGCAGTCGGACGGGAGTACCGCCGGAGACTCAAAAAAGCATTTGATGCCCAGGGCATTGAAATTCCATTTCCCCACCGGTCGATTTACATTGGAGAGGCCACAAAACCAATGGAACTGTTGGTCAGACAAAGTGCCCCATCTTGAAAAGACGGCGGGGGTGTAAGCGATTGGAATTGAAAGGGGGATTAGGTTTTGTTTAATGGCTTTCCTTTTTGGAGGTAGGCCACTTTGGATTCGATAAATTCTTTATGAGTGAGTTTTAAAGCATAAGCAATGTTTCGGACCTCTTCGACTTCTTCATGTTTGAGGTCCTTATCGGATCCGGCGATATCAAAGAGACAATCGATGAGTTGACGTCTTTGTTGAGGGGAACTCATTTCATAAAACTCCCGGACCAGGCGAAAACTGTCCAATAGTTTTGAATGGGTTTCTTGAATCACGGAAAGGATCAGTTCAATGGCTTCATCGCCGAATGTTCCCAAATTTTTAAGATGGGTTTGAATTTTAGCCAATTCCCGGGAATTCAGGTTTTCATGAACCGATGCCACATAAGCCATTAAACCCCCGAAAAGGGAAGCGAAGGCCAGATCCTCCGGGTGGGTCTCCAATGAAAGGTTTTCCCTCTCCAGTTTGCGGCGAACTTTAAAAAGGATACGGTTATTGATAAATTCATGTAACTCCTCGCTCCTCTTGGAACCGGGAACGGGTTTAAATACGGTTTTTTTAAAAAGGCCTTGAAATTGATTGAATAACCCCTTTACTGAAGGAGTGTCCTGGAGTATTTGTTTAAATTCTTTTAAAAATTCCTCTTCTTCTGAAGTGGTTATCCCATCGGCCTGAATTAAACCTTCCAGAGAAGACAGAAAAGCCCTGCGTTCCCCTGAACTATTTATTTTTTTTAAAAAATCTTGAATAAGGGCCTCCCTCTCTTCCGGACGAACAGGATCTTCCATATACATTTCAATTTGGGCCCATTCCTCCCCTGTAAAATCGAATTTGAACATAAAATCTTTGAGGAAATTTTGCTCTTCCAGACTAATTTCCCCATCCGCCCAGGCCATCGCAATGAGTACACGAACCAGGGCGATCTGTTTTGCTTTTTCTTTCAGGAAGATCTCCTTCTAGTGATATAGAGAAAAAATGTTTTTCCGAGTTTTTTAATTTTTCAATATTAAAATTTATTAGATGGGTTGTCAAATGAAGCCAACAGAGGAAAGATCGGTTTGGTTTGTACTCTAAACCACTATGGCAAGGGAGGAATCATTGCGGAAGGGATCTTGACAGAGAATAAGTCATTGGGCGTTAAAGGGACCGGTGTTTTTATCGCGAAAGAGTTTTGATTGGAAAACCGGAAGAGTTGAAATGGGACATTTTTTAAGAAGAAGATCGATTTTCCCGCTATTCCCTAAAGTCTTTCCGTCCTTGATTTAAAACCTCACCGATTTCCGGGTCGGTCAATTTCTTTTGGCCAAGGAATTCATTAAAGGCCAATACAAAAGCCCTTTCAGCATCGGCACCTTTTTTTACCCAACGATACATCAACTTTTCAAAACGTTTGGATTGATTGGGGGTGGGCCAGTCCCTGAAGAGTTGGTTAAATGCTTTGCTAAAACCCCCTTTCCAGTTACGAGTTTCTTTTTCATCTCCGGCAATGTCATTGTTTTCCGTTTGATGAATCGATTTTAGGTAGAAACGGTACGCGGTTGCCGCTCTCCTGAGGTCTCCTTCCTGCCTTTTTTTAAAAATATCCCACATTTTTAGACAACATAAAACAGGTCTGTTTAACTGTCAAGAGTTTAAGAAATGGAATTGACCATGTTTTCCTTGGGTTTTCCCAGGCAGTACCCTTGACAATCATTCTGCATTCCCTTAGATTAAATCTAATTACCCCCCTAAAAATCAGGAATCAAACATAAAAAAAATTATCGTATCAGCAAAAGCCTTTTGGTTTTAAAATTTCAAGCTCCGATATAATCCAGTTTAAAAGTCTTTGCTTTAAGGGAAGGGTGGGTTTTGAAAGATAGGGACCTTTTGGAAACGAAGGATTTGAGAAAAGTTCCCGAAACTATGGAAAAACCCCTTTTCCAATATGCAAAACTGGTTAAAGGTTTAGGGGGAGATAATGCCCTTTCATTGACCTTATTCGGAGCAGTGGTTTCGGGGAATTTTGATAAAACACGACAAACTGTAACCAATGTTTTAATTTTAGAGACCATACAACTTGAAATGCTCCGAAGCCTTTCTCAAAATGGAATTAAACTCGGAAAAGAACGGATTTCTGCTCCCCTTATTATGACGCCCCAATATATTAAGGATTCCTTAGATGCCTTTCCGTTGGAATTAATTGAGATACAACAATGTCATTTGATCCTTTGGGGAGAAAATTACTTTAAAGACCTTTCTTTTAATGACAATCATGTTCGGCTTCAAGCGGAAAGGGAGCTGAAAACCATTTTAATAGGCATGCGCCAAGGCCTTTTGGCATCATCCGGGCGGGAAAAATTGATCGAACAGCTCGAAATGAATTTAGCCGACCGACTGGTTCGAACCCTTCGGGGAATTCTTTGGTTACAAGGGAAAAAAGAATCGCTGTCGGCACAGGAAGTGGTCTTACACATTGAAAAAATTTTGGAAAAACCTCTTACGGGGGTCAAAAATTCCCTCCTCACCGAGGATCGTCATGGATGGAATGAATTTCAGAACCTCTATCGCGATATTGAAACCGTAGGTAAATTTATTGATCTCTGGTAAGTTAACCCCTTTTCGGGTTGTTTTTTTATTAATTTGCACCCTCTCTTTTTCAACTCCTTCGTGGGGTATGGTCACCATTCAGGATACGGGGGTTTTTGTGATTGATTCAGCTCATATTTTAGACCCTGCGGTTCAACCCCGTTTGGAGGGGTGGTTCAAAGAGTTGGAACAGAAAACAGGTGCCCAGGTAAAAGTTCTAACCGTTCAAACCATAGAAGGGGAAGATTTTTCCGGGTTTGTCCAGCGGCATGCCGAATTGTGGAATTTGGGTCAAAAAGGAAAAGATAACGGAGTTTTAATTG
Organism: Nitrospiria bacterium; assembly: GCA_036397255.1. NCBI lineage: Bacteria > Pseudomonadati > Nitrospirota > Nitrospiria > Nitrospiria bacterium. Next base: position 12,221 of record DASWJH010000007.1, on the reverse strand, counting down.
CATTGGCTTTGAACGAAAGGCAAGTTCGGATTCAAACCGGATATGGCCTAGAGGGGATGATTCCAGATTCATGGGCAGGGTCACTTTCACGGGAAACAGCTAATCATTTTTTCTCAAAAGGGCAATTTTCGCAAGGTCTCTACCACATGGGCGTTGCCGTAGCCAACCAGATTGCCGATTCGGAAAAGGTTCAACTGACGGGGATTCCGGATTACCGCTTTCAAGGGGAAAACCGAGACGGAGGGCTTCCCCTTTCTTTTCTTGGGAGCGGGTTAATCCCACTTATTTTTTTCTTTTACCTGCTGTCTTCATTCTCCAGAAGGCGCCGCTATCATCAAACCTGGGGAGGAGGAAGTATGTTGGAGGGGGTCCTGCTGGGCGGTGTGTTGGGGGCTATCCTGGGAGGGCGTCGATCTTCATGGGGAACAGGTATCGGTGGGGGATTTGGGGGAGGGTTTGGCGGTGGTTCTTTTGGTGGGGGTGGCGGATTTGGTGGGGGTGGAGGGGGAGCACGATGGTAACGATTGAAGAGGGGTTATGATGAAAGCAGGGCGAATCGCATTAGTTATTTTGGGGGTGGTTCTGGGAAGTCTCTTTTTAGCGGGAGGATGTATCTATTCCGGATATAATCAAGCCATTATCCTGGATGAGGATGTAAAAAGTCGATGGGCACAAGTGGAAAACCAGCTGCAGAGAAGGTTTGACCTAATCCCCAATTTAATTGAAACCGTGAAAGGGGTGGCAGGGCAGGAGGAAAAAATATTTTTAGGGGTGGCGGAGGCCCGAAAGGCTTATTTCCAATCCGGTACCATTGGGGAAAAAGCCAAAGCCGCTGGTCAAGTTGAAAGCGCCCTTTCCCGTTTACTTTTTTTAAGGGAAACCTACCCCCAATTAAAATCAAATGAGTCTTTCCTAAAACTTCAGGATCAACTGGAAGGAAGCGAAAACCGGTTGGCCGTGGAGCGAAAACGGTATAATGACGGAGTGAGGGAATTAAACACCTTTACCCGAAAATTACTGGGACGTTTTTATGCCAGTTTAGCAGGTGTGGGACCTGCGGAGTATTTCGAAATTGAAGAAGGGGCCCGAGATGTTCCCAAGGTCAAGTTTTAAAAAGGAGTTAGGTATATGTCTTTCCTTTCCGAGTACCAGCCGTTTTTTGATCGCACGCTTCGGGCGGCAAAGCTTGATGTAAAACTTTACGAAGAGGTGGAGGCTGATAAATCCGCCACGCCCCAGGCTTTGGCAGTAGTCGTCCTATCCAGTTTGGCAGCCGGTATCGGCACCATTGGGCAAATCGGAGGGTATGGGAATTTATTAGAAGCTTTATTTTTTTCGGTTTTAGGTTGGTTAATCATGGCAGGTTTGACCTATTGGGTTGGAACCCGAATCTTGCCGGAACCTCAAACCAAGGCAAATTTTGGGGAGCTCCTTAGAACCATTGGTTTTTCAACTGCTCCGGGGCTTATCCGGGTTTTGGGGATTCTTCCTGGGTTGACCCACTTGGTATTTATCGTTGCTGCCGTTTGGAATTTGATTGCGCTGGTTATTGCGGTCCGGCAGGCTCTTGATTATGAATCTACGTGGCGTGCGATGGGTGTTTGCGTCATCGGTTGGATTGTCCAGTTTTTAATCCTGGTCCCCGTATTTCTTCTTTCCCCGCAAAACCTCTAAAATTGACAAGGGCTTTCCTTATTGGGGCCGTTTGTCTTCCCCGGTAAGACTCCGATATAACGTGTGAAATTGTTCCGTGTTCAAGGAAGGATCGGAAAGCCGTTCGATATCTTCCTGCAGGATAGGAACCTGTGAGGCCTCATCAAATGCGGAACTGCCAATGGTAATATAATGTGGAAAAAATAAACGCTCGGGAAGAAGAAACTGAATGCCTTGGTTGTAGGTATTGGCCAGTCGAATGGTCAATCGTGCTACGGGAGCGGAAACACTTTTTCCAATGGCAATATTTTTTGGCGCGTGTCCCGAAGCATAAAACTGTGTTCTGATTCTTTTTATGGACACATTGGTGAATTCTTTTTTGATTTCATCCAAGTCTTTTTTAACCTCTTTGGACAGAAAAAGTTCCACCAGGATTTTTGAGTTTTCGGATTCCATGGTTTTTTCTGTTCCATGAGTTTTTTCCTGGATCTCTTTGACCCAAGAAAAAGGCGCCGTCTCCCCCTTCGGGATGAAAATAAAAGATCCCACGTAAATCACCATTCCCATTAGAAAAATCGAGTTTATCACTTTCATTGTCCTTTTTTTTTTATTCCGTTAAAAGTTATCTACAAAAGCCATGTTATCAAAAAATGGATTGGAAAAAAAGGGCCTTGTGGTTCCCATAGGAGAGTCCTTAGGAAAAAGGGTTGAGGAGGGGGTTCGGGTTCTGGATCGTTCTTGAATTGGTTGTAGGTGTATGGTACGATAACTCCTAGGAAAAATTGAAAATTTTATTTATCCAACGAGAATTTCTTTTGGTTTCCCCCTTCTTGAACTCTCTTAAACCCTAGGGCGAAAATTGATAAAAAAGCCAAAACCGAAACCCAAAGGGAAGAGAACTTCTTCCACAAAACAAGGGAGAAGACCCCCCAAGATTAACCCCACGGACCTTATGTTTTTAGGGCTTTTGGAGTCTGCTCCTGATTCCATTGTTATTTCAGACAAAAATGGAAGGATCGTGCTGGTCAATCATCAAACCGAAAAACTATTTGGGTACAACCGGAACGAGCTTTTAGGGGAGTCAGTGGAGATTTTAATGCCAACCGGGTTTCGTGAAAAGCATGTGGGGCATCGTGCCAACTTTATGTCCCAACCGGGGACCCGACCCATGGGATTAGGATTGGACCTGGTGGGGAGACGAAAAGATGGGTCTGAATTTCCCGTTGAAATCAGTCTGAGCCAGGTGAAAAAAGGGAAGGGTTTATTGGTGACCAGTGTAATTAGGGATATTACTGATCGGAAACAGGTTGAACATGAAATACGGAGATTGAATCGAAAACTGGAAGAACGGGTAATCCAACGCACAGCACAGTTAGAAAGGGAGAGAGATAAGGCTCAAAAATTTCTAGATGTTGCAGGTGTTATCCTTTTGGTTTTAGAGCCCGATGAAACGGTTTCATTGATTAATAAAATGGGCTGTGAGGTTTTGGGTTTTGAGGAAAAAGAGATTCTGGGAAAAAACTGGATTGATCATTTTATACCTGAAAAAATGAGAGAGGAAATCCGGACTGTTTTTAAAAAAGTCATGAAAGGGGGGCTCCGGTCGGATGAATATTTTGAAAACCCGGTGTTGACCAAAACCGGGGAGGAACGGGTTATTTTATGGCATAATATTCTTTTAAAAAATGAGCTGGGGGAAGTTTATTCCTGTTTGAGTTCTGGGTTAGATATTACCGAAAAACTTCAATTGGAACACCAAATTCGCCGTGCAGAAAAACTTGCAGCAGTAGGGCAATTGGTGTCGGGATTGGCCCATGAAATCGGAACTCCCTTGGGGGTGATTGGAGGAAGGGCAGAGTATATGCTACGGAAAATACCTCAGGAAGACCCCATTCGAGAAAACCTGACTCGGATTATTACACAAATTGACCGGATTACAAAAATAGTGAACCAATTATTAAGTTTTGCCAGGAAAAAACCTCCCGAGGTCCGATCCGTGCGTTTGGTTCCGATCCTCCAGGATGTCCTTTCCCTTTTGGAACACCAAACCCAAAAGCAGGGTATTTCCATTTCATTGGATTTTTTCGAAACCCTTCCAGAAGCCCTGGTGGACCCCGATCAAATTCAACAGGTTTTTTTAAATCTCATTTTAAATGCAATTCAGTCCATGCCCCAAGGCGGGAGCTTAAAGGTTAGGCTGAGCCAGACCATTCCCAGACGGGATCGTGAAGATCCGTTACAGGATCATTATTTGAAAATTCAATTTTCCGATACGGGATTTGGTATTCCAGAGGAAAACCTGAACAGAATATTTGATCCTTTTTTTACCACCAAAGATGTGGGAAAAGGAACCGGTTTGGGTTTGACCACGAGTTTCAATATTGTGAAGAATCATGGGGGTTGGATCGACGTGCGCAGCCGGATCCAAGAGGGTAGTATTTTTTGCATTTATCTTCCCTTCGATTCCTCTCAAGGAGAACCCGTCCATGGATAAATTAAATGGGAAAATCCTGGTTGTGGATGATGACCCCGAAATGTGTAGCCTGCTCTTTGATGTTTTATCCGAAGCCGGACATACGGTTGAATTGGCGAATGACGGTAAACAGGCCTTAATTCGATTTTCAGACCAGATTGATTTGGTCATTACAGATCTAGAACTTCCTGAAATGAAAGGGTTGGAGTTGATGCATCAGGTAAAGCGAAAGCAACCCGGGGTTTCGGTGATCATCATTACCGGTTTTGGAACGATTGAATCCGCAATTGAAGCAATGAAACTTGGCGCTTATGACTATATTCCAAAACCGTTCAAGGTAGACGAGTTACTGTTGGGGGTACAAAAAGCCCTCCAGGAAGGTGCCCTTCGTCAGGAAGTTGCAAGATTGAGAAAAGAGATTGGCAAGGAATATCAATTTGGAAATTTGATTGGGAAAAGTAAGTCCATGCAGGGTATTTTTGATTTGATTCGGCGGATTGCTGGAACTGCTAGTAATATTTTAATTACCGGGGAAAGCGGAACAGGAAAGGATTTGGTTGCCAAAGCTCTTCATTATAATAGTCCCAGGAAAGGTCATCCTTTTATTCCGGTCAATTGCGCGGCCATTCCGGAGCAATTACTCGAAAGCGAGCTGTTTGGTCATATGCGCGGGGCTTTTACCGATGCCAAAGGAGATAAGGCGGGATTATTTGAGGAAGCCAATGGGGGGACTTTATTTTTAGATGAAATCAGTGAGCTTCCCATTAGCCTTCAGGCTAAATTATTGCGTGTCCTCCAGGATAGGGAAATCCGCCGGGTTGGGGCCAACCATTTTTCCAAGGTGGATGTTCGCATTATTGCTGCCTCTAATTCGGATCTTGCGGAGGAAGTCAAACAGCACCACTTTCGTGCGGATCTTTTTTACCGATTGAACGTAATCCATTTTGTTCTCCCACCGCTTCGGGAACGCAAGAATGATATTCTCCCCTTGGCTTACCATTTTCTGAAAAAGTATCAAAAGGAAACCGGAAAGCAGGTGACCGGGATCAGTGAGCCTTCTCTTTCTTATTTACTCCGGTATCCCTGGGCGGGGAATGTGAGGGAATTGGAAAATGCTATTGAGCGTGCGGTTATCTTGGCGAGGGGAGAGCAGATTATTCCCGAAGACTTTCCTTCCACCATTACCGGGGGGCAGGATGATTTTGTAACCCTTGAAAAAGCCTTGGAGGAGCAAATGACCTTGGAGGAATTGGAATTTGAATATATTTCCAAGGTGTTGAAACATACCGGGGGAAATAAATATAAGGCCGCTCAAATTTTGGGCATTGATCGAAAAACACTATATCGAAAACTCGGAAAAACCGAGGCACAAAAATCTGCCCAGTTTTACCCTGATAGTTCTTAAATTTTTACCTTTCATTAAAGTAAGATTTTATTTTCCCGTTCCTATTTCCCAAAAAAAATTGAACTTCATTTTTAAAAAGCGGAAAATGTTATGAGGCAGACAATAATTCAGGTGGACGCTTTTACAGACACCCCCTTTACCGGGAACCCTGCTGCGGTTTGTGTTTTGGAGGGAGCGGTGGATAAAGAATGGTTGCAACAGGTTGCCCAGGAAATGACCCCTTCTGAAACGGCCTTTTTATATCAAGAGAAAGAGGGGTTTCAATTACGCTGGTTTGCCCCGTATATGGAGGTCGATCTGTGTGGCCATGCTACCTTGGCCAGTGCCCATGTCCTAGGGGAAAGGGGTTTTTACCGCAATGGGACAAAGCGCGGTTTTTAACCCGAAGTGGTTTACTGACAGCCGAGAAAAAGGGCCAATGGATTGAGATGGATTTCCCCGCCGAAACAGAAAAACCGGTCACCCAAGACCCGGGTTTAATCCAGGCGTTTGGGATTTCCCCCATCTATCTTGGGAAAAACCGTTTTGATTATTTGATTGAAGTAGAAACGGAAAACTTGCTCAGGACTTTAAAACCTGATTTTTATTTATTGGCAAAAATTGAAGGAAGGGGAATTATTGTCACCTCCCGATCCCAATCCAGGAAATTTGATTTTGCTTCCCGATTTTTTGCCCCAAAAGCAGGAATCCTAGGAGGTCCGGTGACGGGTTCATCCCATTGTTGATTAGGCCCTTGTTGGAGAAGAAAACTGGGTAAAAATGAATTCATGGTCTATCAGGCCTCACGGCGGGGAGACGTGGTACAGGTTCGGGTAAATGGAGACCGGGTGTTTCTGGGGGGAAAAACGGTGACCATGTTTCGGGGTGAATTTTTGTTCTAATGAAAAGGGAAAATATAGATGGAAGATCCAAGAATTGAGCAATTTGCTCGGGAATGGATTGAGTCATGGAATAACCATGATTTGGAAACCCTATTGAGTCATTACGAAGATGATGTAATGTTTACGTCGCCTTTTGTTTCTAAATTAATTGGAGAACCCTCTGGAACCATCAAAGGGAAGGGTAGTTTGAGGAGCTATTTTCGAAAAGGATTGGCCGTATACCCCGATCTTAAATTGGAGTTGCTTTATATACTCAAGGGGGTCAATAGTGTTGCCCTGGTTTATCGAAGTGTCAATAAAATGTTGGCGGTTGAGGTAATGGAGCTCAATTCCTATTTCAAGGTAACCCGGGTCATTGCCCACTACAGCGAATAGTTTTTGGGAACACTTATGGAAAATTATTGATGACCTGAAAGAAAAAATGAAAAAGGAAGAAAAAATTCTATGTAAAACTCCTACCCCGGGGGAAAAACCGATCCGAATCGATCAGTGGAAATATGATCCGGTTCGGGGAGCCATTCTGAGGGCTTTTCCTCAAAAAGGAGATGGCTTTCTTTTTAAAGATTTATCCGGTACGGTTGATAAGTTTTTTCCCAAAGATTTCTGAAAAAAAATGTTCCATTAGGTGTTATATTACCACAGTGAAGTTGGCTCTTGAGGTTCGGGGGAGTATAAAAGAGTCCTCCGATTAAAGGCATAACGGATAAAAAGGGTTGAAAGAATTTAGGGGAGGGAACGAATTTCTCAGGGTTTTCTATGATTAATAAATTTTTGATTCCTTCTTTTCTTTTTTGCCTTTTTGTTGCCGTATTTTCCTGTTCTCACCTTCCGGGTCAAGAAAAAATTCGGTCTGAGGATTTTTCTTGGAGCTCCTATAAAAAAAGTGATAGGGTGCTTTCGGAAAAGGAAATTGAGGTTTCCTCTTTTTACTTTACCATGAGGGATGGGGTTAAAATTGCTGTGGATTTATACCTTCCAAAACAACGCAAAGATGATCAAAAGTTTCCAACCATTTTTCGGCAAACACGCTACTTCCGTTCTTGGGAAGTTCGCTGGCCATATCACAAACGCCAAATTCATTCCTTAACACGACGTTTTCTTGCCAATGGTTACGCTTGGTTGGATCTGGATGTTCGGGGAACGGGAGCTTCCTTTGGGACCCGAAAAGGACCGTGGTCTCCCGATGAAGTGAAGGATGGGGATGAAATAATTAGTTGGATCATTCGTCAACCCTGGTCCGATGGAAAAGTAGGCGCAACAGGAAGATCGTATGCGGGGACAGCGGCCGAAATGCTTATGATTAATCAACACCCCGCCCTCAAGGCAGTGGTCCCCCAATTTTCCCTTTTTGATTCCGGTTTGGATATTGCCTTTCCCGGGGGAGTTCACCTGGAATGGTTTACCAAAACCTGGGCAAAATTTAACGACGCCTTGGACCGTAATGAAATGGGTGAGGTCAACAAAGGGTGGCGGTTTAAACTCTTTGCGAAAGGGGTACGTCCCGTGGATGAGGATGGAAACGGAGAAATCCTAAGGAAGGCGGTTCCCTCTCATATTTATAATTACAATCCCCATGAGCTAGCCAAGAAAATTACCTTTCGGGATGATCCTTGGCCGACGGACCCTGGACTGCCAATAGAAACTTTTTCCCCTCATGGACATATTCAAAGCTTTCGATCTTCAGGGATTCCTGTTTATAGTTATAGTGGCTGGTGCGATGGGGCTTATGCGCATTCCGCCATTAAACGTTTTATCAATGTCCGTACCTCTGGGAGCAGGATGGTCATTGGGCCGTGGATGCATGGAGGTTTTTACAATTGCAGCCCTTATTCGGAAGGGAAGTCTGGATTTGATCATCATGGGGAGTTGCTCAGGTTTTTTGATCATTTTGTGAAAGGGGAAGATACCGGAATTCAAAATGAGAAACCGGTTCATTATTACACCATGGGAGAGGAGCGTTGGAAAACCGCCGATTCCTGGCCCCCCAAGGGAGTAACAACCCACATTCTCTTTTTGTCTATTAACCAGTCTTTAAGCGGCACCGCCCCTCATGGGGTGGGCCATTGGGATGAATACAGGGTGGATTATTCTGCAGGGACGGGAGATCATTCCCGATGGAATACCTTGATTACCAATGGTCCGGTTTCTTATCCGGATCGTGACGGGAGAGATCAGAAACTTTTGGTTTATAATAGCCCCCAATTGGAAAAGGATCTTGAGGTCACCGGCCATCCTATCGTCACTCTTTTTATCCGTTCAACTGCCAGTGATGGAAACTTCTTTGTCTATCTTGAGGATGTGGATGAAACAGGAAGGGTTCGCTATGTTACGGAAGGGATGCTTCGTGCACTTCATCGAAAAGTCAGCGATGAAGAACCCCAACCCTATTTAGATCTTGTTCCCTATCATAGTGCGAAACGCAAAGATGCACTGCCATTTTTGGATGGGGAAATCGCTGAACTTCGATTTGGGCTTCTTCCCACCTCCTACCTGTTTAAAAAAGGACATTCCATTCGTATTGCCATTGCAGGAGCGGATAAGGATCATTTCATAGTTCCATCCGTTCCCCCGCCCACCTGGCGGGTGTATCGGGATCAACCCTATTCCTCGCGGATTGAATTACCGGTCATGCCCCGTGGGAAAAGGGCAGACATTTTTGACCATTAATAAAAGGGTTTCTAAATAAACAATAAGAAAAATATGGCTAAACAGGAACCCAAGGATTTTAGCAGGATGAATGAAGACCAAAAAATGAAATTCATGCGGGATATGGTGGATAACACCGCAGAAAAACTAAAGGATGAAAATCTGAGTTATGATGATGCAAGAAAATTAATTCAGGAAACCCGAAAAAAGGTCCTCGCCCTATTTCCGGATAAAGGCGATGTGTTTGATATGATCCATAAACCCCGGTTCTATAGAATTTTGGATGAAAAAATGAAAAGTTTGTAAAGTTACTCGGGGGAGAGGTAAGGAATTTTGCGGGATTTACTTTTTAAATAAAGAATGTTTTTAAGCATGGGTAAAGTTTACAAAAATATTAGCAGTGAATTAGGGAGATGGATTCGGAACCAACATGTTTTTTTTGTTGCAACGGCTCCTTTAACCCCCGATGGTCATATTAATTGTTCCCCAAAAGGAGGGGATTCTTTTAGGATTATTGATTCCCTCAGCGTTGTTTATCAGGATTTTACAGGAAGCGGTGTAGAGACCATTGCCCATATAAAGGAAAATAAACGGATGGTCATCATGTTTTGCGCTTTTAAAGGGCCTCCAAAAATTGTTCGTTTGCACGGGCAGGGAGAAGCAATTCTCCCCGGCCATCCAGAATTTCAGACCCTGGCGAATCTCTTTTCGGAGGATCCAGGGATGCGGGCAATCATCCGGTTGAGGGTTAGCCGAATATCCGATTCCTGCGGGTATGGTGTTCCTTTTTTTGACTTCCGGGGAGAAAGGGAATCTTTGGAAAAATGGGCTTCCTCGAAAGGACCTGTTGCCCTTGAGGCCTACCGTAAGGAAAATAATGAATGCAGTATTGATGACTTGCCAGGGATTGATCCCCCTAAAGAGTGAGATGCCATCCCTGGATAAAAAAAAATACCCCCCCCCGGACTATTTGGTTTATTAGAACCTTTTCAGGTAGTTAATGGGTTTTCCCTCCGCCTCAAATGACCTTTCAGATGAAAGTGTTGATATTTTTTGGTTGACATAAATATCCCTAGCCATTATATTTAACCATATGGTTAAATATTATTCCTGCACACTTGACCTCACTTTTTCGGCTTTGGGGGACCCCATTCGACGAGGAATTCTTTTGAAACTCACCCATGGGAAAGTATCCGCCTCCGAGCTGGCCCGGCCTTTCCAGGTTTCCCTTCCGGCCATTTCAAAACATCTACGAGTGCTAGAAAACGCAGGGCTCATTGCCCGTGAGAGGGATGGGCGAATTCACCGTTTTCACATCGTTCCCCGGCGCCTCAAAGAAGCTTCCCATTGGATTAATCGTTACAGAAAATTTTGGGAAGAAAGATTTGAATCCTTGGAAAAATATTTGGAACCCATCAATAAGGAGGAAAAAACATGACCACTAAAAACACCAGAGCGGAAACCATACTTCAACTGAAACGAACCTTCTCCGCTTCCAGGGAAAAGGTATTCAAGGCTTGGACCGATCCAGAAATGTTAAAGGAATGGTTTGGGCCTGAAGAGGTTCAAACGGTGTTAGCCGAAGTTGACCTTAAAATTGGGGGAAAATACCGGTTTGAAATGAAACTTCCCGATGGGAAGATAGTATCCCATCAGGGTGCATTTCGGGAGATTAAGTTTCCTGAACGGCTTGTCTATTCATGGATATTGGAGGGACAGTCATGTAAGGGAAGTGAGGATGAAGATTGTGAAACCTTGGTTAGCTTAGATTTTAAGGACCTTGGCGGTTCCACTGAATTAACGTTAACACATGAGTTCTTGCCTAGCGAAAAGTCACGTCAAGGACATGAATTTGGGTGGACGGGAAGTTTTGACAAGCTGGAAAAAGTGATTTGATGAAAAAAAGGAAAAATTCATGGGGACAGAAACGAAGGAAAAACCAAAGGTGATTGAAGATTATGTTCTTATGGACAATGAGGGTAATCAGGTCAGGCTATCAAGTTTATTTGGGGATAAGGATTATCTGATTGTCCTTCACAATATGGGAAAAAGTTGTCCCAACAGTGCTCTTTGGGGCGATGAATTCAACGGAATGTTGAAAGCCTTGGAAAAAACTGCTGGTTTTTGCATTGTCGGGCCGGATGACCCTCAAACACAGAAAGCCTATGTCAAAGAGAGGGGTTGGTTGGCTAAGCTTTATTCTGCCCGAGGGGGTACTTTCATTAAGGATCTTGGGTTTGAAGATGAAGAGGGTGATGCGATGCCGGGGGTTTCCATATTTCAAAAAGGAAGGGATGGGAAAATTTTCAGACTTGAACAGACAAACGTTCCAAAAGATGACCGGGCCCCCTCCGTTCTGGAGGTGTTATGGATGGTTCCTGATGTTGAAATAAAGGATTTGGCTTGGGGAAAATCATGACTTAAAAATAGGCGAACGGATTGATCACATAAATAATATTCATTGGGATAAGAACAGAATGGTTATTGAGACGAGGCGTTTAAAGCTCCGGCCAATAAAAGATATGGACTTGGACAGTATAGCGGAATTAAATGCGGATCCCGAGGTCATGAAGTACATTTTGCCCCCTCTAAGCCGCGATATTGTTGCCCAAGTGATTCAATGGTTCCAAAACGAATGGACTCGTCTGGGTTATGGGTGTTTTGCCTTGTTCGAAAAAGAATCCGGAAAATTTGTTGGCCAGTGCGGACTCCAGAAACTAGAGGGGAAACCGGAATCGAAGGAAGTTGAAATTGCTTTTATTATTGCAAAATCCTTTTGGGGAAAGGGATACGCTACAGAAGCAGTAGCTGCGGTTTTAGATTTCGGGTTTACAAACAGGGGCTTAAGCCGCATTGTAGCGGTTACCATGGAAGAAAATTCTCCTTCAAACAAGGTATTGGAAAAAATCGGATTTCAATATCAAGGAAATAAGAGGGTCTATAATCGGATGGTTATGTATTATTCATTGGACCATGAGGAATTCCGGCCGTCTCAACCGATCAACCAACATTAACAATAATTTTTTGGCTCATCGTGGAAGTGAGTGGGTAAATTTTGTCATTACCCGCCTGTCCGGCGGGCACTTGCAGGCAGGGGAAAGCGGAAATCCAGGCCCTTCCCGTCATTCCCGCGAAACCTGTCCTCGAATGCCTCTATCGGGGA
>DASWJH010000006.1 GCA_036397255.1 Nitrospiria bacterium | reverse complement strand
GGTATGGTTTCAATCCTCGCCCGTCCCGAAGGACGGGCGCTACTCTCTTCTATTCTATTCTTATCTACCCGAAGGTTGTTTCAATCCTCGCCCGTCCCGAAGGACGGGCGCTACATGCCCGTCGTCTGGAACAAGGCCAATCCACTGAAGTTTCAATCCTCGCCCGTCCCGAAGGACGGGCGCTACTAGTAGGTCCTTATCCCTGTTCCTGAAGAATTTGGTTTCAATCCTCGCCCGTCCCGAAGGACGGGCGCTACCATAGAGGAGCATAACATGATGCTCGCGTATCATGTTTCAATCCTCGCCCGTCCCGAAGGACGGGCGCTACCCACATGGTTAAATGCAAAAGGTTGGGAGGATGATGTTTCAATCCTCGCCCGTCCCGAAGGACGGGCGCTACTATCTGGAATCCAAGGGATTCTCAATGCAACTTTGGTTTCAATCCTCGCCCGTCCCGAAGGACGGGCGCTACTGTTAAGAATGCCATGATGCAGTATTACTCTGATGTTTCAATCCTCGCCCGTCCCGAAGGACGGGCGCTACGATATACATCCATTGCCCGGATTCGCTCATCTCCGTTTCAATCCTCGCCCGTCCCGAAGGACGGGCGCTACCGTTTTCAGCGGTTATTTCTGCAAGATCGGCCTTGTTTCAATCCTCGCCCGTCCCGAAGGACGGGCGCTACTTCATAGCGACATCACCCCCACAATGATGGTCAGGTTTCAATCCTCGCCCGTCCCGAAGGACGGGCGCTACGCCCGTGCAATCGTATAAGCCGCCGTAACGACGGCGTTTCAATCCTCGCCCGTCCCGAAGGACGGGCGCTACAGTGCGCTTAAAAGAGCGCACAAATCCAACAACTTAACAGTACAATTGCGCGAACATGCTTTTCCAGGATACTTTTGTGACAAGATACTGTTCACTTGTTTCGAAAAAACCTCAATTTTCAAAAGGTTCTCCATCACGCGATCCTCCCGGAAAATTTAAATCGCTATGGGTCCGCGCTATATCAGAAGCGGTTCCTCAAAATCCACAGTTCCATCAACACCATAGACTTCGATATACTTTTCTTTCGGTTCGATCAGCCGGTATATTCGAAGACTGTCCTCTTTCTCCTCGATAATGGCGAGAAGCCTCCGAAGCAGTAGCTCATACTGCATTTGATTCACGCTGCATTCAAAGACGGACTTCTGGACGCGCTGGCCGAAATCCTTGCAGGCTTGAGCGACCTTTCTCAACCGCTTCCGCCCATCGGGCGTTTCAGTTGAAACATCGTAAGCGACGACTACCTGCATACGACCCCATTAACGATATAAAAACGGAACGTACTCTTCCATATCCCCCCGGAGAACCCGTGCCAGCAAACGCGCCTGGACATGAGGAATCAGACCCAGGGGAATCTTCTGGTTCAGAACCGGATGCCGTATCTCTTCCTGTTTGCGCTTCTGATAGGCAACGACGACTTCCTTCCGGCCATCATCGTTGAGATGGACTGCTCCTCCAGGACGATCCACAAAATCCTTTTTCGTCACCTGCTTGCGGTTCACCAGCGTCAACGCAAGCCGATCCGCCAATACAGATCGAAGCTCTTCCATCAAATCCAACGCCAGCGCCGCACGGCCCGGACGAAGCGCATGGAGAAAACCCATCTGCGGATCAAGCCCAACACCTTCCGCACCTGCGACGCAGTCGTTCATCACCAGGGCATAGAGAAAAGACAATACCGCATTCATCGGATCGAGAGGCGGACGACGGTTGCGGCCGTCGAGCTTGAACGATTCACGGTCCTCACGAACCATACGATCAAACGACCCAAAATACGCACGAGCGGATTCCCCCTCGATGCCTCGAACCTGATCCAGACCATCACAGGTCGAGAGTCTTGTAAGAGCGTTCGCCAATGCTTCGGCTGTTTGCTTCAACGGTTTCGCATCATTGGGATTGTCTGCTTCCCGCGCGCCACGAAGGACGATCTGCCTCGTGTTCTGGATTTTCCCGGCCACAATATTTTTAGCGATGGCGAGCGTCTTGGCAGAATCACACACCGCCTGGTGTTGGGCTTGTCTTAACAATACATTCCCTGATACAGGACCTTCGAGACGGGCCTTAAACCGGCCGTTCCGGTCCAGCAGCACCATAAAACGACCATCCTCCGCGCATCGGTGCATTGCCGCAGGACTGACCATCACATCTCCGAAGCAGACGACCCCGCCCAAATGATGCATCGGGATTTGAAGTTTCGTTTTTCCTTCCACATCCACCTTGAGCGTCTCATGATCAAGGTGAAGATATGCGCCCTCGGTCGTCACATACAGCGTATTTAAAAGCTGGTGCATGGCATCCTCATTATGGATCGTTGGTTTGAAATAGACTGTTCTTCACTGCATCTGCCCGCTCTCGTTCACCGATCACAGCGGGCATGCAAGATTCCAAAAGTGAGCAATGCCGGCATCGAGCATCATTCACCGGCGGCGGAATCACCTTATCCGTTAACATCCGTCGAACAGCGATTACGGTCTCTTCCACCTTCGCCCGCAATGCCTGATCGAAGACGACTTCCCGGCGCCTTCTGGAACCGTGATGATAAATCGCCCCACGAGGCACTTGGTTCCCCGTCATTTCTTCCAGACAAATCGCCTGTGCACACAGTTGAAGGTCATCGTTAACATATTTATCCAGTCGCCCGGATTTGTACTCGACAGGATAAGGCACTTCCCCATGGAACTCTACGACGTCTGCCTTGCCGATCAGGCCCAAGCGGTTGCTCCAAAGCGGAAGCGCCCGTTCAACACGCATCCCGTCCTCCCATCCGCTCTCCTCCGGCGCATCAGTGCGCTCATGTAAATCCCGCCCCCGCATCGTGTAAACATTCTCTTCAAATGTCTGCTCTACATGAATCAGCGCACAGCGCCGGGGACAGTAGGCGTATTGATTCAATGCTGAGATTGGAACAGGGTCACTCACATCCATGTCAAACCCTCTCTATCAGCTCAACTCCTTTCGGAATTCGGTCTTTGTGAATAGTAATCTTGTAATCCGAGAAACGACGAGGAGCACTAACCCCATCCATTTTCTTAATCTCCACCACTTTATCAAGTTCTACCAATTTCTGCGCCGGAGCACAGCCAAGTTTTGCTTGCCGGGCCTTCTGTTCTGCATTTGTATCGGTACCAACATGCTTGAATATCTTTAGCCCGCGTATGGCCATCATGCCATGAGAAGCAGACCGGTCATGATCGAACATATTTTCAAGCGACTTCCATAAAAGGGACAGATCCTCTTCTGTAAATCCCGTCTGTTCAGCCAAGTGGGCGCTGATAAACCCTTGGCAGGCGTACAGGCCGTATGGGATCAAATTTTTCCGACCCATTGTTTGGTTTTCGGTGCCCTTTTCCTCCCGTTCTCTTTGCTCCTTTACAGTAGCAACGGCCATCCTGGTAATCCCGGGTTCAAGAGGCAGAATTGGGTCAATTGACCGAGAGAAAGTCAGTTGAACAGCCCCGCGTACTTGGCCCGCATTCTTGGTGGTTTTTTGATCATTTTCATCCTTATTCGTGCTCATCACAGCACCAAATGCTCGAACATCATAGAAGTTTTTACACATCCACTGCTTGGCCATTTCGTTCTTCTTCTGGTTGTCGGCTTTCCTGTATTCATCCAACTCTGCTAATTTTGCGTGAGCCGTCTGGATTGTTCGATTGAGAACATCACCCTGCGAGATAAATATACAGAATGGGCTCTTGTTTTCTTCGGCTATCTGAACATAGTTTCTAATCTTTCGCTTAATAGCTACATCGCTGACCAAACCATGCATATCTTCAGGATCCATCCGAGGCGCATTCGCAGCATCCGGATCGCCGTTAGGGTTTCCTTTCTCACAATCGAACAAAAACAGAAAGTCATAGCGGTTTTGAATCGACTGACTCATTGTTTTCTCCTTCATTGAATGTTCTGTTGAATGTCAGGGGTGTCATTGTCCTTACGCTGTGCGCGCTGATGGTAATACCCGAGGGCAAAGCGTCCTTGTTCCTCAAGGGTTAACGTTCTCTTGAAAGTTGTCCCCATCTTTTTTATGTCTGTGATCTCCTCAATCTGTTTTTGAAAATATTCAGCTAAACCACCAGCCAACGTCGCAAGATGATGCTTAGAGAGTTTGAACAGGCGCGGCATCACAAGAGCCGGTGTGGAACTTGCGGCTCCGTAGTAGCGCTGGACCAAACCAGCGTTCAAATCTGGGCGAGACGCCCTCTGAATCTTCTCAAAGACGGCCAACAACCGGCCGCAACGGTAAGCATGATCGGTTTCATTCTTGCTGAGTTCTGTTGTCATTGCAGGATCACTCTCCTTTCTAACTCGGTTAAGGAATGCCTTGATTAACGCCACGCGCTCAATTCTTACTTCTCCTTCACGCATAAGGTCAATATTATGACGGTGAAGTGCTTTACCCAGAACAGCACGAGGTAACGGAAGGCCATGTAGAGCAGAACGCATAAGTTGAATAGGAATGTGCGTTGAAAGTTCCTTTTTTAGATCCTCACGCACCAATGCATAAAGCAACGCGCCGAACTTCGGCGCACGACAATTCGCAATTTCCAAATCATTAAACCATTCGATCACATTCTGAAGGACATTAGTAAGGGATGTTTCCCACCAATCACGCACTACCAAAGGACCCTTGCCATTTCCGTTCAAAGAACATCCATAAAACTGGTTGCTTTCATAACCTTGTGGTCTGTAATCGCCTTTGTGAAATGCCTTAAGGGCGGCAAGAAGGCCGCCTCGTTGAAGTTCTGGATCACCATCGAAAAAATCAAATGTCGCCTCCTCGCCATTTTTTACTAAATCGACGGGGTCCGCTTTGTTCTCATCCCGAGTCCAATAAATTAGTTGAATACCGCCTTTCCCTTTTTTGGGATATACCAATGGAAATGAGTTTTTAACTAAATCATTTAATGCAGCACGATACCGGCTTTCTGCACGCGCAGAGACGGGTGCGTTTTCAGACTGCTTCAATCCATAAGACCTAAAAGCGATTTTATCAAAAGCTATCAGCTTGGCTCCCTTCTTATCTGCACCAAAAACTCCTTTGATCACGTCGTGCGTGGCTAATGGTGTAACCATTTCACCAGTTGCCAGGCAAGGCATCAGATGTCCACCTGGTTGTTTCTTGTTTTGCGGCATATCACGCTTTTTACGCCAAAAAGAATGCCAGTTATCCATTTCCATCACAGATTTTCCACCGATATCAAAGGTTAACGTATCGGTAGGTTTAAATTTCTTCGTTCTTGCGATTTCCTGTTTAGCAGCTTCAATGCTTTTGTTATCGGACATGAAGTGAACGACCGGAGCAAGTATTCTTACACCAGACTTGTGTGCATCTTCTATCAGCTTTGCAAAGTAGGCATGTTTTTCCTTAATCGATGCCTTTGTCTCTTCCAATGTCTTATTGGGTTTTGGTTTTTCAGGAGACAACAATAGAACCGTCTCAGCCGTCTCAGATAAAAAATGACTCTTTCCTCCAGCCTGCAATTCCCCTCCAGGAGTACGGGGTGCTTTGGGAAAAGGCTTCCCTTTCCAACCTTTATCATCCGGATTACCAAGGGGGGAGATCCCTCGGAATGATCCATCATTTCCAAGCGCAATGGACCATTTTACAGGCTTGGCCTCAAAGCATGGGTCATCTCCCAATCCTTTCCGCTCCGCATATCTAACCAAGTGCTCAAGCATGACGACCTCCAGCGATATGCCGTGCTTTGACCGAGGAGTAATCTTCAATCTCGATCTTTCCTTTTATCATTTTTGGACTGAATAACGTGATAAACGGCTTGGCGTAGCCGTCATTTCGTGCATCGAGATCAAAAACGTCATAAAGCATCAGACCAAACTCTCGTGTTTCTTTCACAGCTTCAAACTTCTCCGGCGCCGGCTCGAAATAACCGACAAATTCCCGGCAACCTAAAACCGGTTGGACATAACACTGGCCGTGTTCGACGCGGCGCTGGAAGCATTCATAATATTTAACTGGTGTTTCCTTCACATCAGGGCGCACCCAAGCGTCTGC
This sequence comes from Nitrospiria bacterium, assembly GCA_036397255.1. Taxonomy (NCBI): domain Bacteria; kingdom Pseudomonadati; phylum Nitrospirota; class Nitrospiria; species Nitrospiria bacterium. Next base: position 23,732 of record DASWJH010000006.1, on the reverse strand, counting down.
CTCGATGACATATGCAACGTCCTTAAGAGCGACCGTGTTTCGTTGAGTTCGCCCCTCCCCTTCTCCGCCCTGGTCACGTCCCATGGCATCGGCTACAAGAGGTTCAGGCGTCCCCTTTCCCCGCATCCACTGCTTAACTTTCTGTGTCGATATTTTCCCTTGAACCTCGTTACGTCTCAGGCCGATAAATTTGATCGGAGCGAGCACATGGATATGGCGTATTTTCCACCGAAACTCTGGCTTGTAGAGAATAGCTTCCAATACTCCTCTGGCTGCTGACGGCGTTATTACCGGATAACTCATTCGCTCCACTTTCATTTCAGGCCGGGTAAAACATGCCAGAGGACCATGAACCAATACCTTTACACCCATAAGACCTCCTTATCGCAATTCGAGCAGGATCATACGATCCATGCCTCATCAGACATCTTGGTAAGAATGCCGAACCGGTCATCATATTTGCCAATCCAGATATACCATCCGCCTTTGCGATCACCCAATACAGGGATAACACGCGACGCGATGTCCCTATCCCTGAAAAGTTGATTGCGATACACGTTGACGACATAGGGCTGTGCCTGAAACATCAAGGCACGTAATGCTTTAATGTTTAGACCTTTCGACTGTAAAGCCTTACACGCCTTTGCTCCTTGTTCGGTATACGGAACAACAACGGACACAGTATCCGATGAAATCAAGCGATAGCGTTGTGCTATATCCGGGAATCTCAGTTGCTCAATACTTTCTCGTAATTCTCGTTGCAAGCGGCTGCCTTCCCCACCGATATCCTGGTCACCGTACAGCTTCGAGAAATAAGAATCAAAAACTTCAGGAGAATGAAGATCAGCTTTCCAGTAATGAGTCGCCGCTATGGATGCTGCCTGTTTATAGCCAGGCATTGGAATGTCATCGTCTGCCGGCACAAACACGCGTGCCTCACATTCCTCCATCTGCAATCGGCCTTCACGGTTGCACCGTCCAAATGCTTGTGCTAATGATTCCAATGGTCCCATCGCCCGCCAGACGACAGGGAAATCCACGTCCACACCAGCTTCAATACATTGAGTCGCCACCAAATAAACTTTTTGCCCTTCGTCCAGTAGGGCGCGGACTTTCTTTAGGACAACTTGACGATGTGCGGGGCAAAGCGCCGTGCTTAAGTGAAATAGAGAATCATGAAGTTCTTTCGGTAGAGATTCCAACATGGCCTGGGTCAATTCGGCTGTGTGCTTTTTAAGGTTGACCACACACAATGCCTGGTTATGTCTTACCAGTTCCCGCGCTACTTCCGACCATTCCATTTTTTCTGTCCTCGATGACGGCCAAACCGGGGCTACTCTTTTAAGACGATTAAAAATGCCTTTGGTGTTTTGAATAATTTCTCTTGGCTGCCAACCATCAGGAATATGATCCGATAAAGACTTAAAGGCTGGTTGCGTCGCCGTGCCAAACACAACGGTTACCCCATAATCTTTCATCAAGACGTTGAGAGCCCCCAAAGTGGAGACTGCCAAGCCCGTGGGGAGCGTTTGCGCTTCATCAAAATAAACAACCGATTTGGCGATATTGTGGAGTTTGCGACATGTCGTCGGTCTATTGGCGAAGAGGCTCTCGAAAAATTGCACGGACGTGGTAACAATTAAAGGCGCCTCCCAGTTTTGGGAGAGTAACCTTCGCCTTCTTTCATTTTCCCATTCGGCGTCTTTTTCTTCGTTGCTGTCTTCGGCTGCTCCATTCCTGGTTCTATCCGCCATGCTGTGATGCTCCAACAAATATTGTGGTCCAAAAACAGGCTCGAATATCTCTCTAAATCCGCCCGCTGTTTGTTCGATAATGCTGAGATATGGGATAACAACGATTACGCGCCGGAGGCTATATGTTGCTGCATGCTTCAGAGCAAAGGCCAACGATGCAAGTGTTTTTCCAGATCCTGTTGGGGCTGTTAATGTGAAGAGGTGCTCAGACTCCTGAGCTGCGTTTAGACAATCCTGTAATACCCTCTGCCGGGTTTCATAAACCAATTTACCGTTGGTATCGGCAGGTTTGGGTTTTGCCTGAATATGGTTAAGCAACACATCCAAGGCTTTCCGCGGCTGTAGCTGAGGGGGAGTGGGCCGGGCCGATTCAGACGCGTACTTATTGAAGTGGGCCTCCGTATCTATGAAATCGGCATCACACAGAGCAGAAAACAACATTCTGACCGCCATGGCAAATCGATGTTTCTCTTTTGGTGTTGCCTTTGCCCTTCTTTGAATTTGTGGAATGGCAAGGCCGTCGTGCTCAAAAATGGCTTTTATATCCTGCACGGTTTCAGCGATATTCCAAGTCGCCATCTCATCTTGTAGGGACTGGCCAAGCTTCTGTATCATCTCCGCAGGAGGAATGCCAACATGATGCCCATAAATCGCAAATGCTGCCAGCCATGCTTCATTTTTTCCTGCCCAGAATGCACCCTGTGACCAGTGATTGACTCCTCTCATCTTTCCTTCAAGTCTTTTCTGAAAATTAGCTGCGTACTTGCCCATATCATGTAAAAGCCCTGCGAGCTTAGCTTCATCTTGGCCTCCCCAAAACGAAGCCCTCTCCTCAGCTCCTTTTCCAACCGCTGTTAAATGGTCTTTAAGAAAGTGCCAATCATCTTTGCTGTTTTCTGGAAGCGGACTGTTTTCTGGGCTCGAATGAGCGTAATGAGGAAACACAGGCTCCTTACCTCCTAATTTATGGGTGTTATTGGCACGCTTTGACGCAAAGTCGGCTTCCTTCAAGTCCCCCCGCGATCCAAGCCAGTAGCCCAGCTTACCCGCCCCGAATTTCCCGGCGAATTCCGCCGCCATTATCAAAAAAAAAGTTCAAGACGTTTTAGAATAATAAAAATTCAAATCGTTCAAAAAGTTCAAACTGATTGAATCGTTCAAGAAGACGACTTCAACGATTTAAACTTTTCATCATCTCATCCATTTCATCCTTCATTGTCCGGTAAGAAGGTTTCTTAAACTTCTCCCCCTTCATCTGGCTGCCCTTCAAATAGGCAATCATGTTGCTGAGCATGACTGACAATCGCTTGAACGATTTGAACAGCGCATTGAACTCTTGATCATTCACATATCCCTGATCTCTCGCGATATAAAGCTGGGATCGGACTTCTCCGCAAGAACCTTTCGCAATATAAAGAAATTGAATCCATTCTTGATTGCCCCCTCGTTCAAATCCCTCGGCGATGTTGGACATTACCGAAACGGCAGCTCGACGGATCTGGTCTCTCAGACCGAAGTCCTTTGAAAAAGCCGGGTTCGACGTGATCTTATAAACTGCGTTCGTCAAAGCTCTCGCATCTTTCCAGATTTCCAGGTCCTCAAAATATTTCACAGTCATATCGGGTTCCAGGAAGTTTAAAAAGTTCAATTGGTTTAAAACGTTCAAGTCGTTAAAAAAAGTTCAAGTCGAATGAATCGTTAAACAGCGGATACGGTTTGAACGAATCAAACGGCTTCAACGTCTTAAACTTTCCCAAGGACACTTCGGCAAAAATCAGCCGGGCTTTAAACGTCTTAAACGAATAAAAATCCCCCTTTATCCCCCTTTTCTAAAGGGGGAACCTAAGCGGTCACCCCGTAGCGAGCTACGGGGAATAGCAAGTTTAAACCATTTAAACTTTTCGGCGTCCTGTTTCACATACCGCGGGCTGATGCTGATAACTCCTTGTTTTTTCATTGACTCTTTACCTCAATTCCTATATTTTTCTCCCCGGATGAAAATAGAGGAAATAAAGACGAAAATTAAGACTGGTAGCTTTAGAATCACCGATCATGCCTTAATCGAATCATTTAAAGACGGACTCACGGTTGCCGATATCCTTTATGCCCTGAATCATGGTAAAATCATCGAAGAATATCCGCATTGGAAACGATGCTTGATTTATGGAAAATCGGCCAATAAGGTTCCGATCCATGTTGTGATCGACTACTCCTGGGAAGAAGAAATTGATATTGTCACGGTCTATATTCCAGATCCCCGCCACTGGATAAGATTTCAAACCCGTAAAAAGAAAGGTCCTAAACATGAAAAAAAATAAGCACTGCCCGAACTGTAAAACAATTATGGAGTTGAAACAGACCACCGTTCATTTTGAAAGGGGTGGATTCTACGCAGATGTGGAAAACGTTTCTTCATACATCTGTCCTAACTGTGGTACTCGTAGCATCCCTGGACCCATCGCAGAGAAAATCAGTGCCACCGTTGATGAACTTTTCAAACGTGCTAAAGAACTCCAATCGGCCATCCCCGGTGAATTCCCCGCATTTACTGGAATCTCTTTTCATAAAATTGCTTCCTAATTGTTAATCACCTCCAGCGCCAAGCGCTGGAAGGGACGCAGCCCCAACTCGATATTTACCAATCCAGATGACAATAACGGTGAGACGGGTAAAATCAAGACGCGGGATATTTTATAAGGTTTTATGCTATCATATGCTCGTGACATCCAAGGTCAAGAATAATAAAGAGCACAAACGACCTCATCTTAAGCTCCTTAAAGAGGCAATCAGGGGACTACAGGACGTTTCTGCCGGGAAGACCCTCTCGCTCAGAAAGTTAAAGGCCCGTTACTGCCGGTAGACAGATGGTCCACCGCCAGCTTTCTTTCGACCTGAACAGATTCTGGCTGTAACCTCTTGTACGGCCGACTGCTGTCACCATACTTCCCTTACCTCAGCAACACTTCTTGTATTTTTTTCTCCCGATGCCACCTGTACCTGGGCAAAAATCAGCCGGGCTTTAAATTGCTTGAACAGTCCAATTGGTTTAAAACGTTCAAGTCGTTAAAAAAAGTTCAAGTCGAATGAATCGTTAAACAGCGGATACGGTTTGAACAAATCAAACGGCTTCAACGATTTAAACTTTCCCAAGGACACTTCGGCGAAAATCAGCCAGGCATTAAACGTCTTAAACGAATAAAAATCCCCGCAGCAAGACTGCGGAGTATTCAGAGGAAAAGCTAAATCCTCAAATCCCCCTTTATCCCCCTTTTCTAAAGGGGGAACCTAAGCGGTCACCCCGTAGCGAGCTACGGGGAATAGCAAGTTTAAACCATTTAAACTTTTCGGCGTCCTATTTCACATACCGCGGACCGATTTTAAAAGATCGTTTCATTCGTTTATATCGTTTAATTCGTTGAATACGTATTGAACCATTTGTCGCTTAATAACTGAACCCTAACGCTCCGGGGAAGAACGACCCTCGAACGGTTTTTTTCAGGTGGAACATAGGGTATACTTGGGTCGTCGATGAGGGTTGTTTTTATTTATCATATTTCAATATGAAAATTCAACTTAATAATTTGCACCTACACAAAGTTTGAATATCCATGATTCGACCTATATTCACTTTCACTTTTTGTTTTTGCATTCTTTTAACTTTTTTACTCCCTGAGATTTCCCTGGCAAGGACCGATCCACAAATCATTGAAACGAATTCTTCTCATTTTTTCTTTCGGTTTCATCCTGCCGACCGGGTCACCATACGGAAAATAATGGAACAGTCCGAGACATTACTTAAAAAAATAACCCAGGACATTGGGTTCACCCCCGGAAATCCGATCGGGGTTATCATGGCCTCGTCCGAATCGGAATTTAACCAATTTCAACCTTCCAATCGTCCCCTCCCCTCCTGGGCGGTGGGTGTTGCCTACCCCTCAGGAAACGTGATGGTGATCCGGTCTCCCCGGCTCATTCAGGGGAATCTAAAAGATACGATCAAAACATTTACACACGAACTGTGTCATCTGGTCCTGGCCTCTGGATTTGAAGGACGACCGATTCCAAGGTGGCTCAATGAAGGTCTTGCCATGTACGAATCTTATGAATGGCGCCCATCACAAGATGTCTTAATGGCCCGAGCGGTTCTTTCCGGAACGCTCATCCCGCTGGAGGATCTGACCCAAGCATTTGGTGGAAATCATTTCGATGTTCAAAAGGCATATTTTCAAAGTTACAGCCTGGTTCATTATCTCCTCTCCACTTATGGACCCTCGCGTTTTCGTCATTTTGTTTTGCTCTTATCCAAAGGGAAATCTTTTGAACAGGCTCTTCAGAACGCCTTTGATATTACCCCTCAGGCTTTTGAGACAAAATGGAAACGTTATTTGGCTTTTCGGTTTAATTGGGTTCCCCTATTAACCAGTACGGGTGTCCTCTGGGGACTCATTACGGTCTCTCTCATAGGAATCTATTTTGTTCGAAAAAGAAAAAATAAAGAAATCCTTAAAGAATGGGCAGAACAAGAGGAAAGGGAAGACGAAAATGAAAAGAATCAACCCCGATGATGGGAAAAAGACCCAGGCGATGAAAAAACCAATTAGTAGGATATTAAAAACTCCCTTGCTGTCTTTCCCGAATGTTTAATCGAGAATCCCGTCCGTGTAAAATCAACAGGCTCTGGATTCCCGCTTGCGCTGGAATGACGGCCTTAATTTATTTAATAGTTCTCCGGGACATCACACCAAACCCCCTTTTTCAAAGAGGGAAAAGTAGGGAAGATAAGTGTTAAGGCTTGTTTTTCACAGTGGATCGGAGGTATTCCGTTATTTTTGGATACCTCAAAGAAAGCCCAAGGTGAGATTTTAATTTTTGGTTTAAAATTCTCCGATCGCTTAAACCCTTTGGAGGCTCCCCAGCATCGGAAACCGGTAGACCGAATAAATCGCTTAAGAATTGATAAAAATCTTTTCTGCGGATATTGGAATTATCCAACACATTAAACACCTCACGGACAACCCCTTTTAAAATAACCCGATGCACTGCTTCACACACGTCCCTTAAATGAATAAAATGCACATATTGGCTTGTCATCATCGCGGTTGTAATTCTCCCTTGGGACAGACGTTCCTTAAATTTTCCTTTTCCTTCCCCATACAACCCTGCACAGCGTAATATGACAAAAGGTAGCCCACTCTCCACCAAGGTCTTCTCCGTTTCAAAAAGGACCTCCTGCCTTGGGTTTTCCACATGGAGGGTTGAATCCTCCGTCCAAAGGACCTCCCCTTTTTGGGGATAAATTCCCGTTGAACCAATCATGATAATAGGGCCTATTTGAAAGCGTTGCTTTTTTATTCGAGCAACCAGGAAACGCATGTTCTCTAGGTATACTTCCTGATATCGTTTCTCATCATCAGCAGAGGGAGCAGGGCAAAAGACCAAACCCTCTGCCCACGTGAGATGGGCATCCAACTCAGGACTTTGTATAGGTTGGTAAAAAAGTGGGCATGGAGGATGATCTATAGGGGACCGTTTCATTCCCCGGAAGTCATAGTACTTTCCGTAGTATTTGACAAGGGCACGCCCCAAATCACCAAATCCAAGAATCAAAACTTTTTTCTTTCTAGAACCTATCTCAATATTCTCTCTTTGCATTATCGGGCCTTTTGTCGTCATTCCCGCGCAGGTGGGAATCCAGTATTTTCAGGCCTTTCCGGATGCCCGCTTTCGCGGGCATGACGGGTTCTTAACGAAAAACCAATTTTGAGATAGGTTCTAGTTGAAACACTCTCTATTGACATGATTCCTCTGGGGGTGTTAGGTTCCTTCAAAAGTCCAATGGAAAGATTTTAAATATGGCAAACATTCAAGACCCCAGGGTGGAATTAGTTCACCGTTTCTTTGAAGGAACTGGAAAAACCTATGACTTTATGGTAAATTTCGCCACCTTTGGGATTGATCGCCTCTGGAAACGAAGAATCCTTGACCTGATTCCTCCCAACCCGGAACGTGTATTAGATTTGGCTTGTGGAACCGGTATTTCTACAATTGTCATTGCCAAACGATTCCCCAATTGTCAGGTGGTAGGGGTAGAGCTTCGAGAAGAATACCTGGAAATTGCCAAAAGGAAAGTTCAAGAAAAAAACCTTCCTAACATCGAGTTGGTTTTATGCCGCGCGGAAGATTTTAAATCCAAGCGCTCCTTCGATTGTATTACATCCTCTTATCTGGCCAAATATGCCGATTTATTTTCTCTGACCCATTCCTCAAAGAATATGCTAAAAGAAAACGGAATTCTGATCATGCATGATTTTATCTATCCCCCAAAACCCTATCTGGTTTGGGTATGGCGTTTTTATTTTTGGCTGCTCCAAAAAATGGGCACTCCCCTTTTTCCGGCCTGGAAGGAAATTTACCAAGGTCTCCCGGAATTAATCGAGAAAACCCGGTGGATCCATGATTTAACTGAAGCCATGGTAAAAAACGAATTCCAAAACATCACCCTTGAATACCAAACCGCTTATGGCTCAGCGATTATTTCCGCCCGCAAATAGGAAACTTTTAAAACGGGTTATTCAAAAACCCTCCAACACAGCAATCCAACCCCGAGTAAAATGACCCCAATACTAATGCTTTTGAGAATGGCTTCCAGGTATTGAAGACCTCCTTTTTCCTCCAGGTGTTTATCTCCCCCGGATTGACGCTTCATTTCCTTATATGGACGTGAAGCCTTAATTTCAACCAGGCTTAAAAACATCATCGATAGTGCCACCAAAAGGACTCCTACCGAAATCTGGTTTGTTTGAATAATATAACCCGCCAACACCGGAAGGCCTCCCCATGAGACTGAAAACCAAAAATCAGTGTGAAACCGCCCTTTAAACCATTCTAAATTATAGGCCAAAAGGAAAAATCCCTCTGGAATAGCGATGGCCCATAGTAATGGGGAATAAAGAACCATGTAATACATTCCAATGATGTAGGCCATCATTATGGATGAAATAGCCAAAAACCATAACTGTCCATTTGAAAGAATGGTTCCCCACGGTTTGATTCCCCCTCTGCCTATTGCATCCAAAGCATGTGCCCCGATACCCAGTGCCAAAAAATAAATGACCAGAATGGCTAAAACACGGATCCAGTGAATCTCCTCCGCCATCATGGACCCGATCACTGTAAATGAAAGGACCATTCCGGTATAAGGTAAAAATAGAAGACCCATGAATACCCGAAACTTGGTAGGTCCAAATTGAGGAACATACCATTCTTTTATTCGGATATTCTCTAATCCCAAACTCAACTTTTCCCTCAAACACCCATAAACGACCCCATTATCATCGTAAGACCGGAGGTTTGGGGGGTTGGGTGTGTTTCTTTTTTGATTCTTTTTTATACCACTTTAACCAGGCCTTTTCCCGCCTGGTCAGCATGGCAGAATCGATCAGGCGTTCATCCAGAGGGGAAAAGGTCAACGGAACGATACAAAGCCATCCGGCCAGTTGGGGATCTTCCACCACAGTACAAAGGTTTTCAATTCGAACCCCCCCAAAACTGGGGATATAAATTCCCGGCTCTATGGAAAATATATGTCCCTTTTCCAAATTATATCCCCCATGTAAAGAAAGAGAGGGAGGCGCTTCATGAACATTAATTCCGACCCCATGCCCCGTACCATGATTATAGGTATATCCCGCCTCCCACAGAGGTCCCCGGACCAACGCGTCCACTGCTGCTCCGTTGGTCCCTTCCGGAAACCGGGCACTCATTCCGGCAATGGCCCCTTTTAAAACCAATGTAAACATCCGCCGCTGTTTTGAATTGGCTTTGACCCCCTTTGGTCCAGCCAAAAAAGTCCGTGTTAAATCCGTTGCATACCCCCCTTCATAATAGGCCCCGGTATCTAACAGCATGATCTCTCCGGGTTCAATGCTTTTTTTCCTATCCGGATTGGAATGATGGATCACCGCCCCATTTTTTCCAGCAGCACTGATCACTTTAAATGAAAGCGCCCAGGCTCCCGACTGCCTAAAGAGTTGATAAACCTTTTCCGCAAAATCAGCCTCTGTTACAGGAATTCCTTTCTCAATTTTTTTACATAACCAGGATTGAGCGCCCCAGACCACAGCATCGGCCCGTTCAAAGCTTTGAATCATGTGGGTCATTTCTTCTTTGGTTTTTTTAGCTTTCAGGGGAACCAAGGGAGAACTCATGGGAACCGGAATTAACCCTTCTTTTTCCAAGGCTGCACGGGTCCATTCCGTGGCACTTGAGGGGTCCAACCCCACTCTGGCGAAATGGCCGGTTGTTTTCAAACGCTCCACCCACCCTTCATCTTTAATAAAATGGATAGATGAGGAAGGGTTTTTTATGGGCCGGGCACCTCCGCCGGAAAGCGCAACTAAACATTCATTGGGTTTAACGATCGCCACTGATTTGAACGTGGATTGAAAAGGCATTTCATTCCCTCGAAGATTGGTGAGGTAGGCTATTTCATCCAATTTTTGGCAAATAAAGGCATCCACATTCTCAGACCTCATTGTTTGGCGAACCAGGGCCAGTTTTTCCTCAACGGAACGACCCGTTAAAGACGTCTCAATTCCCCACACTTCTCCCCGAATGGGATCCTTTTGACCCTTGACCTCTTCGACGATAGAGGGAACAACGGGAACACACCCAATTGAAATCCCTTCTAATTGCCGTTTTAAATCCTGAAAACCTCTGACACTATACCGGTCTGTCTCAACCCCAATCCGCCCATTTCCTTCCTTAAAATCCCGAAAAATAATTTCCATGAGGGAACCCTGGAGAGAGGTCCCCATGGGAACCTTGATGACGGTCCATAAAGAAGAATCGACTTCTTGATCCGCTTGAAGATAGTACCGGCCATCCACAAAAAGATAGGCATGGAGTTTTGTAACGAAAGCATCCCCTGTGCTTCCTGAAAAACCCGTTAGCCAAACCCGTGTACTTTCTTCAGTAGGAACGTATTCATTGAGATACCGATCGGTTCCTTTGACAATCAAACCGTCTAACCCTTTTTCATCCATTTTTGTTCGTACCCGTTCCAAATGGATCTTTTGGTTTACCATAAATACCTTTTGTTTGTTTTGACCAAGGGGTATTCAGAAATTGGATATATATATTCGATATTCCAAAAGATCTTTACCGGATACCCCCAATCTCCCTGACTAAAATATGATAACGGTTTCGGAGTCTATTTGTCCAGGGAATCTAAAGGAACCCATTGTAAGGTTACCCTGTAAAAAAAAGAAAGATTTGGGTATAATGGTTTTCGCCTCAAACAAAACAATTATTTGAACCAACCCAAAGAGGGGTTAGCACCTTTACCGTGAAAATTGTTCAACTTCTTCAAAAAAAAGAGCCAATCTTTTCTTTTGAGTTTTTCCCACCAAAAACCGATGAAGGAGAAAAAAAACTTTTTGAAACTTTGAAAAACCTTCAGGAACTGTCTCCATCATTTGTTTCGGTCACCTACGGGGCAGGGGGAAGTACTCGGGACAAAACAGTGGGTTGGGTATCGCGAATCAAAAATGACCTTGGGATCGAAGCCATGGCCCATCTCACCTGTGTGGGTTCCCCGCAAGAAGAGATATTTAGGATTCTAAAAACCCTCAAAGAAAACAAAATTGAAAATGTCCTTGCCCTTCGAGGGGATCCCCCAAAAGGGCAGGCCCACTTTCAAGCCCACCCTGATGGATTTTCCCACGCCAATCACCTGGCGGAATTTATTAAGGACCGATTTGATTTTTGTCTTGGGGGAGCTGCATTTCCGGAGGGACATCCAGAAAGCCCTTCAATGGAAACGGATATCTCTTTTTTAAAAACTAAAGTAAAATCCGGATTGGATTTCCTAATCACACAACTCTTTTTTGATAACCGTTATTATTTCGATTTGATTCAACGAGCCTCCAATGCAGGAATTGAAACCCCAATTATTCCGGGCGTCATGCCCATCACCAATGTTGCCCAGGTGGAGCGCTTCACCTCCATGTGCGGGGCAACCATACCTCCAGGTTTGAGGGAAAAACTTCATAAAGTAGAAACGAATCCAAGAGCTGTTTTGGATCTGGGAATCCAATATGCAACCGATCAATGCATGGAGCTCTTAAATCAAGGAGCTCCGGGAATTCATTTTTATACCTTAAACCGGTCTCCCGCCACCCGCGCCATTTTTGAGAATCTAAAAAGGAATTAACCTTTTCCGTTATTGAGAAGGTATCATTGAAAAATGATGATCACAAAACGATTCATAAAAAAGGGTTTGGTCTATTCCAAAAAACATCAAGAATGGATTTTTTTCAAAAGGATGGTAACAACTTGATCAGAAGAATAGAAATTGAATGGACTAGAAATTATTTCATCGAAGGAAAAAAATGAATGAGAAACAAAAGCTAAAAAAGACTCTAGGACTACTGGCTGATTTGGAAGAACTCCTTCCTGATTTTCTTGAGGTGACCTCTGATATTACTCCTTCAACCCCTGAAGGAGAAAAAGGCCTTCAACAAAAACGCAAGGAGGTCCGGTCCAAAATGAAAGACCTAATCAGTCGTTCCAAAGCCCTACAATGGTCAACTGATTGTATGCCGGCTGCGGAGGCAGGAAGAAAAGAGCGGCCCTAAGACTGTGATTTTCACCCAAAAACCGAGTGCCTTTTTCAAATCCCAATGGGGAGAAAAACCAGAACGCCGTTTTCAGAGGGTTTTAAAAAAGGGGGAAGAGGATAAAATACTGTTTTGTAGGCCATCAAAAGAAACAAAAGAGACTCAAAATAAAAACCCTATTCAAGCCCCTTTCCAGGTTTTCAACGTTTCAATTATTTATTGACGAATTTTTTCTTCTTCTTCCTGCTTTGTTTTGCATTCAATGCAAAGGGTTGTTACCGGTCGGGCTTTTAAACGCTTGATGCCAATTTCCTCTTCACAGCTTTCGCAGATTCCAAAGGTTCCATTTTTGATCCGGTCTATGGCTTCATCTATTTTTTTCAGAAGTTTTTGCTCGCGTTCACGGAGGCGAAGGGTAAAATTTTGATTAGCTTCCGCAGAAGCTTGATCCCCCAAATCCGGAAAGTTCTCCTTTTCCGCGTTGAGGCCTCCCCCGATAATCACTCCCGCTTCAGCTAAAAGCGAGTTCCGCTGCCGCTCCAAGTCTTGCCGGATGTTTTCGTATCTTTGACCCTTCTTTTCCTTATGTTCTTTTTTGGTTTTCCCACTCATTACGTTCCACTCCATGATTACTAAAGGAAAAATCCCAAATTGACTTGGCAATATAACAAAGTGTAGCCTCTTAGTCAACCTAAATGACAGGCCCTTCTACACCTTTTCGAAATTTCACGGCATTCGGCATTACACCTTGAATGGTTGAGAAGAACAGTTCTCCCCCCTAGAAAGAAAAATGGCATTATCTAAAATAGATAGAACATACCTAAATTTTCCCCCTTTTAACCTTCTTCGTTCCATTTTCAAGCTACTTTCTTCATCTCCCCACATGAGAACTGGTCCTGCTGTTGTTTCAAGTTGTTTCCCGGGTCCAAACTCCTGAATCGCCCCCTTGACAAAAACTTTCCAGGGAACCTGGTTAGAATAGGGAAGGGTATAGACCACCTCAATTTTGTATAGCTTTCCATCGTAAAAGGAACCTAAAAAAGTTTCAACATCTTTTGTGCCTTTGTTAATTGCAAAAACCCGATCACCCTTCAAAAGTGCAAATGAATCGGTCACTTCTTCATTGGAGAAACGCTCCCTAAAATCCTTGATACTCATTCCCAAAGAAATATCTGCAACCGATCTCAAAATAAGAGCTTTTGCATCTTGAGACTGCATAAAAAACAATAAAAATAAGAAGAAAAAAATAAAAGCTTTTTTCATTTTCTAACCCCTCCTCTATCACATTCTACCCGCTCGCAAGGCTCCATTCAAGGGGAAAATAAGGTCAAACCTTTTCCTTGATGAAGCCAGATCTATATGATATCATTTGGGAATTCTAATATTTTTCCCATAATGAAACCCACCCCCAAAAAGGCTAGGAATGACTCCCCTTCTAAGGAAAAAACTTAATAGAAAGGTGGAAGAGTTGCAATTCCGAGTCCAGGATTCAATGGCCCACGCCTTCGACCGTTTTCTACAGGAAAATATGGATGAATATTTCCGTTTTGAAGAAAGGCTCCAGGAATTTGAACAGTTATTTATTAAAATAATCAAAGAAATCGAATCAACCGATGATGCCTATGGGTTTAAAAAGTTACAGGAAAGAATTGCCTACCTAGAATTTACCTTTGAGGATTTGGATCATGAAATCACAGGTCGCCCAAGACGGCTAAGAAGGAAATTTAATTTTTTTGAGTTTTTCAGGCAATGGCAAAAGGAAACAGAGGGGGGGGTATACAAAAACGAAATAACCAATATCCAAGAAGCCTATGAAACCTTAGGGATATCCCGTGAAAGTAGCCTCAGAACAGTCACCCAGGTTTTCCGTCGCCTTATTAAGGAACTTCACCCCGACACCCGCGGGGGCGACCGGAGTAATGAACCCCAATTAAGAAAGCTGATCGCCGCTTACCAATTCATAAAGAATTCCCAAAAGGATCGTTAATAATCAAATAAAAAAAGGAGGATAAAAAGATGCCAGGTCATAATATCAGGGTTTCCAGAGGTTTTTTGGTTATTTGCGATGAATGCGTCTCATATCTCCAAAAAGAAAACTGGGTAACCAACGGCATTTCTCAAAGCGATGAGGTCCTTCACGAACTCTGCCCAAATTGTACAGATTATAACAGACCCTTAATCGATGACCTCCTGGGAAGTTCTGAATAAATAAATGATTGAAACATTGCTAAGGGTTCGGGGAATCTCCGTCCGTCTATTTCAATCCTCTAATGGAAAGCACCCCCTCTTATTGTTGCCTTCAGCGGGAGGACAAGCAAGAGATTTCAATGAAATCTTCCCTCTTTTAGCGGAAGGGACCCCTGTTACGTCACTTGATTATCCTGGATTTGGGGCTTCCGAAATAGATCCAGAAATTCAGAGGATTGAGGACCTGCCCCCGTTCATTAAATGTTTAATGGAGGTTTTGGATTCAGAGACTTTTTACCTACTTGGATATTCCATGGGAGGGTGGATTGCCCTGCAGTTGGCCCTTTCTTTTCCAAACCTGGTCCAAAAACTTATCCTAGTCGCAACTTCATCACATCCGTTCAAAGAACTCCCCATACAAAATATTGGAGGGTTGAAATACAAGGAAATTTTAGACCTATTATATTTTGACCCTGAGGTTAAAAGAAAAAAAGCGTACGCTAAATTAAACCGGAAAGAGAAAGAGGAAATTCACCGTTCTACCCAAGCCCTTAAAAGCTTACTTCAATTTAAGGATTCCCAACCGGACCTTACCCCCTTTTTAAATAAAATCCGTAACCCAACCTTAATTCTCGCCCCTGAATTTGACCCTTTGATACCTCGTGAATTTCAATTTGACCTCGGAAAAGCTATTCCGAAAAGTCATCTTGTTTATTTAAAGGATACAGGCCATGCTTTAATTCAGGAAAAACCAAAGGAAATCTCGGAAATAATCACAACTTTTCTATACAAAAATTAAAAAAAAAGGCAAACCTTTTCCGGTTTGCCTTTTTAAAAAGCAGCTTTTTAAATACCCAGGGCGTTTTAAGAATCCCCGTTATTTTTACCAAACTTGGCTCGAACCCACCATTCCAGTCCGATAACTGCAGCCACTACAATAAAAGGATATACAAATACATTGTTTGGAACCGGTGGTTCTAAAATGGTGTAATACCAGGTTGAAATGGACATTTTCAAACCATGATCACCATTATGCCCGTCCCAGGCAAAAAAGGTCGTGGGGATATACTTCCCGGTTTCAAATTGGACATCATTCTCCATATTATCCGTAGTCAAGGCTCGTTTCATGATAACACGCCATTGGCCATTTTTAAATTCAGCCGCTGGAACGTTGACATTTTTCGTTGGGCGCGCCTCTAAAGGTTCCAAGGCTCCCGTTCCGATGTATTCCGTGATGGAACCATCGGATTCCCATTTCCAAATGTCCGCGGAATTTGTGGAATCACCAAAAATAAACCTGGGTTTCACAGGCGGTGAAAGGCTTTGCCATTTTGCCGGAAATTGAATCGCAATACCGTCATTGAATACAGGCCAATTTCTAACCCCCTGCTTGGCCACCGGGTCTCCAGCCGGAGGAATCTCCCTCGGCACTTTCTTTTTAGCTTCCGGCTCCATTTCGCTTTTGTTTCGATCATTCCACTCGAACTTATAAGCAATTTCATTATCGGTATACAAAGATCGAACCCAAACGTCATCCACTAAACGAACAAAGTTCCGAGGTTTGTGAATAATTTGAGAACCGAACCCAACAAATGTTGCAGGGGCTCTTTGCCATTCGGGGTCATCAAAATCGCCGGGAATCTCCCCCTCCGTATAAACCGATTTCACCACAAAACTGATAACCGGCTTATCGGTTAAGGGATCCATTGCCATGGGAAGAGCCCCAGGAATTTTGTCTTTTCTTTCACAAAGGGAAATAACAAAATTTGCTACGTGCCATCGCTCTTCAATGGATAAGGTCTCACCAAAACTTGGCATGGGTGTTCCATTTAACCCAGTAGAAACCTCCCTAAACACATTTGCCGGGTTATAGGGATCCCTTCGATTGCCCCTAAAGTTCCAGCATTTGTGAAGATCAGCCGGTAAAATAGGGAACCCCCATTCATCTTTCTGGGTTGCATTTCCATCCCCCCGGCCTTCGGGCCCATGGCATTCCACGCATTTTCCCGATTTCAGAAAAACCTCTCTTCCGGCTTCAATACTTTCAGGGGAAGTTGGAACCTGTTTACCGTAATCGATTACATTATACTCTTCAAATTCAGTGTCTTGAAAATCACGGTCTGCCACAAGTTTCGTCATGACAAAACGAACCACCGCCCGTCTTTCTTTCTCCGAAAGAACCGAATCCCAGGAAGGCATTGCAGACCCAGGCAATCCATTGGTCACGGTTAAAAACAAATCCTGCTCGGTGGGTAATTCACCGGTGCCTGTATGACGGATCTTAAAGGTTCCTTGGGTAAAATCTCGAGGCCTTGGCCATAATCGATCCGCACCAGGCCCGTCTCCCGCGCCTTTAGGACCATGGCACCATACACATCTTAAAAAATAAACCTTTTCCCCTAATTCTAAATCCTCTTTCGAAGCTGGCGCTGGACGCCCTTTCCCTACCCCAGGAGCCGCAGGTTTTTCTTCCTGAGCAACGACCCAAGCTCCCCCCGTAAAAGTTAGAAGGGCGATTCCAAAAATTAATCCAACGAACCTTCTTTTCCAACTTAATGCTTTTATATAAGCCATTTCAACAACCCTCTCTCTAAATTATTCCCATGTCCGAGGATAATAACCGGTTTTCCAAAACTCAAACAAAATAACCTTCCACATTTCATCCGTTGTAAGATGCTGCTCCCATGGGGGCATCGCCGACGCCCAAGGGAAACCTTCCGTTGGCAACCCAGGACCTCCTTTGGAAACCCTCCACAGAACAAAAGTTTCCTGTAACTGGGCGATGGTCCCAGGATCCGTAAAGTTTGCCGGGATCGGGTTAAAAGCAAATGCAAACATTCCTCTCCCGTCTAAATTATCTCCATGGCAAAAATGGCAATTTTGAAAAAAGATCCCCCCCCCTTCTCGCACATACTGAAGATATTGAGATGCATCCTCCGCCCAGGGGTTCCCATTCTGATATTCAACCTGGACCTCTTCCGAATATTCCCCCTCATCATCTATTCGAAATGGGTTTCTGGCGGATTGAAGGGTAAATTTCGTTTTCTTTTTATCAACAAATGTATCCACTTTAATTGAAGCGGGAGGTGCGGGATGAACCGTTCGCAGTTCAATTGGCTCCTCAAACTTAGGATACATAAAATCAAAAGTTCCATAACCTAAAGCGGCAGGGAGAATAATAAAAGTGGCAAATCGGGCCGTTTTATAGGGACCAGCGTTGTCTTTTAAGGTTTTTAAGATGGGCCGTTTAAACTCCTCCCAAGAATTATCATCAGCGGATACAAGAAGGAAAAGCACAATGGTGATAAGGCCCATGTACGTGTAAATTAGCGCCATGGGGAGCGGAGGAAAAACCACGTACCTTAAAATGAACAGGGCACCAAACCAAATTAAAATGGATTGCCCAAACATGCTAATTCCCTTCCCCGCCTTCTTAAGGAAGTAATTAATAACCACATACAAAATTGCAGCGGCAGTCAATGTAAAAAGCAATTGCATGGGCATTATTCCAGCCACCCAAAAATCCTTAAATATAATCACTTCAATGACCTCCTTAAAAAATTTTCAAAAAATTCAATTAAATTTAATTCTAAAATTTACCCTTGGTCAGGTGAAACCGAGGCTAACTTTTCATCTTTTATTTGATTAATTAGCCCGGTTTTAGCTGGAAAAAGAGTTCCCTCTTTTTCCATTGGAGACCGGTCCAGGCCTTCTTTTTTGGCGGTCTCAACATCCAAAGACAGCAAGAAATCCGCCATTTTACTGACTCCGGCATAGGTAAACTTTTCAGCAAAATTGGGAGGCATCATGCTTTTACCTCCTGGAGCGGGAAACCCGGAAACAATGAAAGCACTTGGGTCCATGATAGATTCAATGACGTAATCCTTCGGGGTTGTAGCTCCGGCTTTCCCTGCTTTTACCGCTTCCCGATATTCAGGAGATTTAATTCTTCTTGCGGCATTGGTTCCTTCCGTCAATAAGGGTCCAATAACGCCCGCTTTGGCAAAATCAATCGTTGGAATTCTATGGCATGCTGCGCACCCCATTTTTTGCACGATGGTGGCAGGCTCATCCTCTTTAAGGACCAATGTTTTTGGATCAATCCCTGTTACCGCTCCTTCCGCTGGAGGGGCTTCGGTTATTCTTTCCTCTTCCGGAATGAATTTTTCATAAGCAGCTTGGATTTCCTCAATCGGAGGGACATCTTCACCCTCCCTATGGAACATCCAAACATCAACTGCCACTAATTCCGGAATACTCAACCCTATAGGGGCTTTGTGGACCTTCGGCATCGGGCTGCTTGTATCACCAGTTCCTTTGTCTCCGAACCCCGAAACAACATAGCATGATGGGCAGGTATGGGACTCTGCAATGTACTCCACCGCCTTAGTGGCTCTCCCGCTTCCTTGGAAAGACTCATCTTGTTTGGTTTTAAAATTTGAATATCTTTCCTCTTTAACACGCTCTCCAGCCCTAGGGCCAATTCCGATCAGGTTTGGGGCTCTATCCCCAATATCTCCCGCTTTGAAGGTATGGCACAATGGGCATTGGCCTTTACCCACGCCCCTTTCAGCCAATCCCCCAACCTTACCAAAAATGGTTTTTTCTCCCAATGCGGAAAGATCCTCAATGGACATCGTTGTGACATCTCCTACCTTTTCTTGTTCAATTGGCGGAACCTCACCCCTGGTTTGCGGGAGCCAATTTGAATAGGATGCAAACCCACCGGTCATTAAAATAAAAAAACCGATGCTCGTTAGGATTGTCCTGTTCCTAGGGAAAAGGTATCCCAAAAACATCAAAAACAAAGAAATAAAGAGAATTGATAATGCGGTCATATATTGTGTCACGTCTTAGTCTCCCGCTTTCTTAAGGCCAGAATAAACCTATTCTCAGTAAAATGGTTCTGGCAATGTTATGGTTTCTATTAGCTTTTTAAAATTATTTATTTTTCTCCCCCTGCAATTGCAGGCTTCCCAATTGGTTTTTCTTTCTCCAATTCAGCCATTACGGGGATCTCTTTGTGGATAGACAGCTCTCCCAGCCAAAAAACAAATAGGGTAAAGAACCAAAAAATCATCACGTTAAACGACATGACATTTGCCGCAAATCCGATGGTATGGGTAAAAGCCCATGGAGAAGCGTCACGAAAAACTTCCATCGAATGCCAGAATAAACGAACTGACGATCGGATGTATCCCATTAATGCCATTAACCAGGTAAAGGAAACCGCCAAAGCGAACAGCGCGTATTGGGATCTTACTGAAATTTGACCCCATAAAACAGGCCCTGTTGATTTAGCGCCTTTCAACATGGCGATATTCAATCCAGTCCCAACGAACAAGCAGGTGAGAGTCCCCATGACCTGTGGAACCGATAGGCCCACCCTCACATTTGCGGGTATGTAATAGCCATATATAGCCAGCCACCAATTGTTTACCAAGGCAACACCAAACAACGTTATAATCAGGGAGTTACCCAGCTTTTCCCAACTCACCGTAATAATTTTATTAGCCCTTTGATATATAATGAATACAATAATGGTAATCATAATCATCGTATTCACTGCCCCGTTTTTAGCCGACATCACACCATAATTTCCGATGACAGGGTGCTGCTGCCCCCCAATGGCTTTTAGTTCCTGAGCTTTCATGACGAGGGTGTGGGGTGTCAGCCAAACCAGAAAGGCTGCGGTCATTCCAAACAAAGCATACTTAATGACTTTCTGGTACCGCTCGGCTCCTTTCATTCGCTGCATCCCGTTGAATAAATAGTAGATCGTGGTATAGAAAAGAGCGCCGATTAAGACAGCCTGTATAATAAAGAGCCATGCAAGAAGCCCTCCCATCAATGTAATCCCCATTTGCTGCCTGTAAGAATAAACTTCGCGCATCAACCAATATCCGGCGAAAGGGAGAGGGATCAATGAGGCCACTGCGAGAAACATGGCAATGTAACCCATCCAGTCGTAGTAGGCCCTTTCTTCACGGGTATTGCTTGAAAGGAATTTATAAGCCGCGTAGGCTGCAACGATTCCACCACCAAAAACCATGTTTCCTATAATCCGATGAACGTTTAAAGGGTTCCATAACGCATTGTGCAATACAGCCCAAATATTCCCTAAAAACTGCCCTTTTTCGTCAACACCGGATGGGGACATCATAAAGCTGGCCCACGAATTGGCCAACATCATGAGAGTTGACCCAAAAATGTTGAGCAAAATCCCCATGGTCGCGTGCATCCATTTTGCGAATCCCTCGCTCATTCTGTCCCAACCATAATAATAGATATAAAGCGTTCCGCTTTCTGCTAGGAACAGGAGGGCATAAACATGCATAAAGCTTTTAAAGAGAGAGGTGATGTATTTAAAAAAATCCGGGTAAAGCGTTACGAAGGCAAAAATGAGAAGCCCCCCAAGAATGGCGGTTACGGAATAAGCGGTTAAACTGATCCTGATCATTTCATGAGCAAGATTGTCGTATTGCTTACTCAATTTAGGATCTTTGATCATCATTCCAACGAATTCGATGATCATTACAAAAATAGGAACCGCCAGGACAAAACTTCCAAAATAGAGATGCTGCTGGGCAATAACCCAAATGGCGACGCGACTTTCATCTAGCGGAGCGGGAAGGCCTGTAGAGCGATAATCTTCTGGGGAGAGGGTTGGGGCGGGCGGACCTGAAATAGGCCCTTCAATCTTAAAATACACATCTTTCCCCATCTTCACTTCAGGGGCCGCTGCTTCCTTCGCTTCTTGCGCATTTGCCACATAGACTGGCAAGGCAAGAGGAAGGACGAGGGAGAGAAGCATAGCCCCTAAAATAATTCGGGACCATAATGCTTTATTTCTTTGAATTACTTTCATGGCTTTACTCCTTTAATTAGTCTGTGCTATTTGCAGTTTTTTTCTGCATAAAATTTTTATTAAAAATGACTCCCTAAACCCCTATTTTCTCCACATCTGGACCAAACTCTGTGTAGCATTTTACGCGAATATAAGTCAAGGAGAAAATCCCTCTTTATACCCAATCTTTCTTGATTTTTCTTGACTTACACCACTCCCTTCAGGGGATCAACTTCCACAAAATTTAAAGTTGGACACTTGAGAAAAATTTAAAATACTCAAGACCCTGAGTTTTCATTAATAACCAATCAATAAAAGTAAAATAACTTAACCAAACGGCCAGTCCTATAACGGTTCCAACAATGTAGTTATTCATGTTTTCTCACCTTTTTATTTTTCACTTTTGGGAATGCCCCAAATTCCTTTTCGATTAATGATAAAGGGCTCCAAACCAATAGAACCAATAGATGCCTAAAACGGCTGTTAACGTATAAATGATTGGGCCCGCGTTTTTCTTTAAGAAATCCATAACTTAATCTCCCGTACCTTGGTTACCCTTTTTCATCTAATTCTTAATCGAAAAAAGGGTGATAAAAATGGATCGATTTTAATTCAGAAAATCCATGTTGTCAAGAGAAATTAATTTTCTTTTTCCCTTAAAATTCTCCTTTTATTTTTCTCTTTTCCGCTCCGCTTTTAGGTTAACGGAAACATAAAAATAATACGTTGTTACCAAAATCAAAACGGCAATGGGGTGCTTTCAATTTTTAGATTTTGCACAACGAAAACCTATGGTCACATCTCGATAGGTCGGGCTCGTTTTAAAACGAATGGTAGTCTTTGCTCTCAAAATTGAATCATGCCAGGAAGCACCTCGGATGCCCCGCATGTCCCCTTCGGCGGGTCCTTTTGGGTTTAATTCCGGCATTAAGCGATAATAATCTTCTCTAAACCAACTGGACACCCACTCCATTGCATTTCCAGCCATATCATAAGCACCAAAGGGGCTCCGGTCTTCTCGAATGCTCCCCACGGGAGATGAATATTCAAATCCGTCTATCTCCCCCACCAGATTGGCAAATTTTGGATTTTCCTCATTTCCCCATGGCCACTCCCTCTGGTCCATTCCCTTTGCCGCCTTTTCCCACTCTGCCTCTGTTGGAAGACGCTTATCCTTCCAAGCGCAATAGGAAATGGAATCATCCCATGAAACCCCCACCACCGGACTGTAAGGATTCAATAAAACGGGAATTCCTTTAGGATCAACAGCCAGGTAGCCCGCTAATCGGGGTTTTCTCGGATATTGAGTAGCAGCGATAAATGAATAAAACTGAGTAAAGGTTGCTTCGTACTTGTCGATATAAAAAGCATCTAAATAAACTTCTCGGGCAGGCTGCTCCATAGCGGAACCCTTATCGGATCCCATGGTAAATTTCCCGGCGGAAACCAAAACCATGGTCTCAAATTCAGGGTCTATCTTGGCATTTTCCACTCGTTTTTCGGCTTCCCGGGTTTTCTCTTCAATTTCCTTTCGTTGAGCGGCAATGGATTTAAATTCTTTTGATTCTTCTTGACCTGCGTTTTTTGAAAACTGTTCTGCGGGAGGCTCTGATTGATATATTCCGATATACAAAATTCCCACAATAGCAAAGACCAGAACCAGGTAAATAACCTTAAAAAGATTACTCATTTCTTTTAAACCAACCCCTTAATGGACCGTAAACGAAAAAGAAATTTTAAATTAAAATGTTTTCTGACTTTTTGGGACACGCCAGGAAAGACCTGATGAATTGAGGATGCCCCGCTAGGGTGCAAGAAGAAAGGATAATTAGAAGCCTATCATTAAACCAGAAAATTTTCGCGGGTGTTAACGTAACTAATGGAAAAAGAACCGGGTTATTTTTCCCCTCTTTTTTAGAGGAACAACACTATTCTCTTTCTCGGGTCATGGCAACATTGGTTTCAGGAATTTGCACACCCATTGTTTCTTCATGCTCATTTAAGGATTTGACTCTCGCTTCTTGTTCTCGCCTCGCCCAGGATCTTTCGAAGAACTGCCCCACAAACATACCGCACACAAAAACCGCCCCTGTATATATCAATACATACAGAACGTAAAATAGGTGCTTCATACTAAATCACCCCCCAATGAAAATGAAACCATGGTTTGCCCATTAAAAAAACGGGCCTTCGTGTAATCGAGTGGGTAAAAATTGTTAAAAAGTGTTTAAGGTCCATACAGGGCAAGGGTCAAGTCAAAGTCATTCTGTGGTTGAAGCCTTTGAAGTATTAGAGGTTCCTGCAAAATCCAGTTCGTAATTCCCG
>DASWJH010000005.1 GCA_036397255.1 Nitrospiria bacterium | reverse complement strand
AAAAACTCTCGGATTTGTGGTACATTGACTTTGAGTTCCATCATGGCGTTTTCCTCCTGGGTTAGGGTTGCACACTTTATCTTGGTTGGAAAACGCCATTTTTTCAACCCTCAATTTCACACATAATACTTTACACTATCGGTTGCACTAGCGATTATGGCAGCCTTGAAGAAGAAGGGGTATATCGTCCAGCCCTTTAAGGTCGGGCCAGACTTCTTAGATCCCTTACATCATACCTGGATTACGGGGCGAGCATCTCGAAACTTAGATGGTTGGATGCTGAGTCAGGAAAATGTATTGAAAACCTTCCAATATGGGTGCCGTGGAGCGGATATCGCAATCATAGAAGGGATGATGGGGCTTTTTGATGGAAAAGATATAACCTCTGATTCAGCAAGTACGGCGGAAATCGCAAAATGGCTGGGAGCCCCCGTTTTATTGGTCGTAGATGGGTCCGGGTTGGCCAGAAGTCTTAAGGCTCTACTCCAGGGATTTAAAAATTTCGACAGGAGTTTGTCGCTTTCAGGAGTAATTTTTAATCGGGCAACAAATAAATCTCATCTTGATTGGTTAAAGGACATTGCTGTAGATGACTTACCGAGTTTTGGTGGGTTGCTAAATGATTTGAGGATTCAAATTCCCGAACGCCATTTGGGCCTCATTGGACCAGAATCAAAGGGCATTGAAGGGTTCAATATCAACGTCCTCATTCAAATGGCAGATTCTTTTATAAACTTAAAAGAAATTGTCAATGTCGCACAGTCTGTTCTCCCTCTGAAATCCATGATGGAAAATCAATATATTTACCAACCCCGATGCCGAATTGCTGTTGCTCGAGATGCGGCCTTTCATTTTTATTACCAGGATAACCTGGATTTATTACAAAAAGAGGGGGCTGAATTGGTTGAATTCTCCCCTGTTCATGATGAAGACCTTCCAAGGAATATTCACGGCATTTATATAGGTGGGGGCTATCCGGAATTGTTTCTTAAAGAATTGTCGGGGAATCAAGCGATGAAAACCGCCGTTCGGGATTTTGTAGAGGCAGGAGGACCGGTTTATGCGGAATGCGGCGGAATGATGTATGTAACCGACGAAATTCGGACGGTTTCAAATGAACGTTTTGAAATGGTTAGCGTGATTCCCGGATGTGTTCAAATGGAGCATAAACTATCCGCTCTCGGTTACATAGAGGTTGAGGCCACAGATGAAAATCCTTTTATGAAAAAAGGGGAAAGAGCAAGGGGGCATGAATTTCATTTTTCAACCTGGGAAAAAAGTCCACTGAAAAAAAGAAGGATAAAGGCAGGGTATTTGGTTCAAGGAAATGGAAACCCCAGGAAGGAGGGTTATATATATAAAAACCTGTTGGGCAGTTATATTCATTTACATTTTGGTTCCAATCCTGGAATAGCTAAATCATTTGTCGAACAGTGTGAGAAAAGGGAAAAAAAGTTTTAAAAAAGTGGTTCTAAAAAAGTTCACTCCCTTTCACTTTACCGACCACCACCGTGCCACCACTTTGTATAATCACCCTTTGTCACCGTTAGTATCCTCTCATTACCGTTGGCGGCTATTTTATTCGTAAACTTTGCCAAGACGAGGGTAGGGGTGAAGGTGTACAACCCGACCGCTTGTCCCGTAAGGATTCTTCTTCGAAGTCCAATCTTGTTTTGATTCGCTGGCCTTGCCAGCAAATCACTTTGTGATCAAACCTGTTTGCCATTAGGGAAAAGGGCCGTTTATGCGAAAAACGGTGGGGATTCAGGACTTACGAAATGGTTCGTAGACGATGTTGAGCTTGACCACCCGCTTGAAGTTTTTAAAATCGAGATCGCGCGTCACCAGCGTGGAACGGTGATCCAGACAGTTCTGGGTGATCAGGGTGTCTGCCAATTTTGCCTTGTGGCCACTTCGAAGCATTCTGTCTCTCAAAAGCCCGGCTCGAACCCAGAAGCCATCCAGAATTGGAAGCACCGGGATTTCAAGAATAACCTGTCGGACCTCGATGGGGAGATGTGGATCGCTGAGCAGTTCGGTGACCACAACGGGAGATAGAACGGCTACCTGATCCGAAAAGGCCCGGTCTACCAGATCCACATCGTTTCCGGTTCGGCCTTCCAAATAGGCGATCAGTGAGCTGGTATCGATACAGAGCATCAGTCTTTCCTGAGGGCCGATAATTTCACTGTGAATTTGACCTTGCCTTTCAACTCCCTGAGCCGGGCATAAGCGCCGCCTGCGGCGACGAGTTCGAGCCCGCGGCGAATCGTCGGTGTGATTCCTTCCCGGGTGGCCTTGGTGGCCCGGGCCAAGAGGTCTTCCGGGACCTCAACGGTCAGCTTTCTAGTCTTCATTGATGTTCTCCATGGATATGAGTACAAATCTGTCGATAGTTCTAATTTACCATATTCAACACCATATGTAAATATGGTATCAGACGGGAATATACGGATTATTGACGTGTGGATTGCGGGTACGATAAAAGGCGAGGGTAGGAAGTCGGGGCCGGGCCAAGGTAAAGGATTGAAATTTTTATGTAAGAATTAAAAAATGGCCCAAAAAATGGGCTTAAACGGATTTTTTGGGGTTAAAAAGAGTGTTATAAGGAATCGGTCTGTATCCAGGGCCAATCGACATTAAATTCCCCTGCTTCTTATAACAATCTTTTTAGGGACGAAAAAAGGTTTCTAAGACTCAAAAACGCCTGTATTTTGGATGTTTAACCTTTCATATCAAATTGTTAGCTTGGTCCGACCCCGACTCGGTATGAAATTACCCTTGGTCGATTTTGCCAAAGGCGGGTCTGGAGATAAAACATTAACTTTCAAGCCACCTCTAACCGTGTGACCTTGAGGCGTTTGTTTTTCTGTTTGGCCTGCCAAAGATCATATGCCGTTTGCATATTCAGCCAACTCTCGGCAGTCGTATTTGTTGCAAGGGCAAGTCTGATGGCCATGGTTGGGCTTACCCCAATGTGGCCGTTTAGCAACTGGGAAAGGGTCTTACGTGTTATGCCCAAGGCTTTTGCAGCGCGGGTCACGGATAGATCAAGGGGAAGAAGACATAATTCCTTTAGCGTTTCACCCGGATGGGGGGGATTATGCATCATTGGTTAAACCTCCTTCAATGGTAATCCACGTAATCGACGTTCCAGGCAGCGTGTTGGTAGAACTCGAATATCACACGCCAATTTCCGCTTACCTCAACCGTCCAATAACCTTTCAATTTTCCCGTAAGCTTATGCAGTCTGAGACCCGGAAGATCCATGTCTTGGGGTTCGTGAGCAGCATCGAGACGGCCGAGAATTAAACGC
The DNA here is from genome assembly GCA_036397255.1 of Nitrospiria bacterium. NCBI lineage: Bacteria > Pseudomonadati > Nitrospirota > Nitrospiria > Nitrospiria bacterium. Next base: position 34,216 of record DASWJH010000005.1, on the reverse strand, counting down.
AACCTTTTTTCGTGTGCAATGGTGATTCCCCCTTTACCACCAGTCAGGAAGAACTTTTCAAGACCTTTATGCCGAAAGGAACGAATCACATAAAGGAATGTAACATATTACGTAACAGGTGTCAATCGGTCTGAAAATGTTTCATTTTTTGCTTTCGCTGGCCTTGCCAGCAAATCATTTCGTGATCAAACCTGTCTGCCGCCCCCCTGCCGGAGAGGCAGGGCAGGCAGGTCCCGTTTCCCGCTCCAAGATCTGCTTCCGCAGATACTTATTAACCTATGACTTTTAACTTAAAAAAGTTAAAGGTTAATAGCCAAAAGTGAAGACGCAGCCTTTCTGGGCGCTCTGGGGGTTCGGAGGTCAATCTCCCTCCCTTTGTAAGGGAAGATTAAGGGAGGGTAGAAATTTTCTCTTCGCCTCACGCCTCACGCCTTACCCCTTACCACTCACGCAGTTTTAATGGGGGCTGGCCCCCTGGGGAGAGCAAGAATAATTTTCCGAGCGAGGGAGCGGGTGAAGATCCCGTTTCCTTTAATTGTTGAAAAAATTGAGGGAAAGAAAAATGGCCCTTTATCGCTATACGGTGGATATTCTTCCTGAGGAAAACGGAAAAGGATACTATGCATCGGTTCCGGCGCTTCCTGGATGTTTTTCTCAAGGTAAAACTATCGAAGAAACCAAAAAGAATATCCAAGCCGCGATTAAACTTCATATCAAAAGCTTTAAAGAAAGCGAAAGAGCCGATCCCAATTGAACCGGAAAATTCCTATAGAACGGCATTTGGCTTGTCTAGTTTTTTTTGTTTTTTTCGTTTTTCTTGTTTTTTTTCCCTTACGCCTTACGCTTCACCCCTGACGTTTTTTCCAAAGAACGCCTAAATCCTCCAACGTATTCTATTGGCCGTCATTCCCGAATGATTCTATCGGGAATCAAGATGAATTTCCCTTTTAATTCCTCCCACCTCGATGGGGGGAAGGTAGGTGGGGGGTGGATGATGTATCTTCCCCTCCCTCATTCCCGCCCCCCCCTCCGTCATTCCCGAATGATTTTATCGGGCCCGCCCGCCGGCAGGCAGGAATCCAGAATTATTTAAAAACCTCCCCTTTGTAAGGGGCCCTGCCCGCCCCGGCAGGCGGGGGCTGGTTGGATAGAAATTATTTTTTTCGCCTAGCCCTTTACTCTTTACCCTTTACCCTTCACGATTTTTCAAGGGTTTGCCTCCCCCCTCAAACCTCCAACGTATTCTATTGGCCGTCATTCCCGAATGATTCTATCGGGCCCGCCCGCCGGCAGGCAGGAATCCAGAGGTTTTATTATTTAGACCCTTGCCTCAAACCTCTAACCTCATTCCTCCAACGTTTTTCAAACAGAACCCCCCTAATAAATTACCTTGAGTTGTTTTAGGGATTTTAATATACTTTTGCGAAAATAAAAAAAATCATGAGGTTTATAAATGGGGATGGAAAAAGCCAATTTGCCAAGGCTGACACGAATATCCGAATACAAAATTTTAGGAAAAAATCTTAAAAATTCATACTAAAAGAATTATTTCTGTGGAAATCATCAAAAAACCTTTTATAGGAGATTTATTATAAAAACATTATTAGGCTGTAAAAGTGAAATTAAATAAAGCTATGGAACCAGGAACTCTAATAACAATATTCGGTTATATTATCATTGGCCTTGGAACGGTTGTTGGTGGAATCACGGTTTGGTATGGAAATAGGATAAATACAGAATTCCGAAATGACCTTTCATCTGAAGAATTAAAGAATGAATTTAAAGCAATTCTGACTGACAAGGAAAATAAAGAATTGGTTGGATTTGAGGGGGTTCAAATCCTTCAAGACCAAATATTTAACAACAATAGAGGATATATTAAAATCAAAATTCAAAAAAATTATTTAAATTCTAAGTTCTCCACACCGGTTACCTTGAAGAACTCAAATAGGGGGTTTCAACCCATCACGGTCATATGCGACAGTGACCCAGACCGTGGCCCTGGGTTTTTTGTTGTTTTGCCAGACAAAGAAGCTAGAACTGTTTTTTATTTCAGCGATTTTTTGAAATTTGAAAATTTGGGAGAGCTAATTTATATCGAGGATTTTGTTTTCGAGATATTTTTTAATAAATCCTCTTTCTATTTTTTAACAATTAGCGGGGCCATAAAGTTGGAACAGACACATCCCCATGGTACCCGTTTTCTTAATCCTTTTAGGATTGGTACAAATTTATTTGCAAGACCCTTTGATAATAAGAGTTATGAGGCTGCTTATAATATGTTTCCAGATCTGGCAAGTTTTTTTGGGAAAGACTATTCTGAAACCTTCCCAGATTTATACAAGGGGCCAAAGAAGAAAGGGTTGTAAAATTTATAAAAATACTTTCACCTTTTAAAAAAGTATTTCTTAAAGTCGAGGGGAAAGGTTTTGCTTATTGCTTTTTAAAAAAAAGAGGTCAAATCGCTGGTTGTCCATGGCGCATAAAGTTAGAGGTCAAAGATTGGACTAAAATAAACTGGATTCCCGCTTTTGCGGGAATGACTACTTTTTCAAAGAAAGTTCGAATCTCTCCTTGGTTCGTGTTGGGTTAAGGTTCTTAACCTCTTCCTTAAAAATTTCCAACTGCGGAGGGTGTTGTGCGAAACTTCATTTTAAAGCTAACGTTGCGGATACTTTTCGGTTTTACCCTGATCGGCATAATGTCCCAGTCCGCGTGTATGGTGAAGAACATCCCTCTTGAAAACGTCGTGATGTTTGATAAAAGGGGACGCCTGGTTGATCCGACGGATAACATGCTGGGCCTGAAAATTCCGGGATTCCGCTACTCGCCCATTGATGATCCCTCCCTTTACTTTGAACAGGTTACCACCGCTCTGAAGAACCATCCTAAGGACTCAAACGGAAAGCGAAAAGTTCTTTTCTATATCCACGGGGGGTTGAACACTCAAAAATCGACTCTTGAACGGGCCCGTGATTTGAGTCCCAAGATTTTAAAAGCGGGTTACTATCCGGTCTTTGTGAACTGGCAATCGTCTTTGCCTTCCAGCTACCTGAGTCATCTGCTCTGGGTGAGGCAGGGGAGGGATTGGGACTGGTGGCTGTCCCCATTGGGGCCTTTTTATTTAGGTGCCGATATCGCCCGGGGAGTGGTTCGCGCCCCGATGGTGTCATTGGCTCAGATTTATAACGATATGCTCACATTCCCTTTTTTGAAGCCCTACTATAATGAAATCTGCACGGCAAAGGCCCTTGAGAAGGAGTATCGGGAGGAGGGCGGTTCAGGGAATACATCGAACCCGGCCCTGGCGATTTCCTTTGGACCGGATCAGCGGACGAATGGTGAATTTGTGGACAGCCTTGGGACGTATATTCTGACCCTTCCTTTTAAATGGGTTCTGACACCTGTGGCTTTGGATACCTTTGGAACCAACTCATGGGAGATGATGAACCGGAATGCCCGAATGCTTTTCTATACGGAGGATGAATTTTTTAGGGGAACCCCCCGGACGGACCAATCGGGGGGGCTTTACCGGTTTATGAAAGCGTTAAAAGATACCGTGGATGAAAACCCGGAGGAATGGGAGATTACGCTGGTGGGCCACAGCATGGGAACCATCGTGATGAACGAAATCATACGAAGTTTCAGCTTGAACTTTGAAAATATCGTGTATATGGCTGGTGCGACGAGTGTCCGGGATTATCAGGACACGATTTTTCCGTATCTCAAGGCCCATCCTCAGACCCAGGTCTATCACCTGGTCCTGCATCCCCTTGCCGAAATCCGCGACCGTTGGGGAGACAAATATCTTTGGATCGATCCGCCCATGCGGGGATCACTGCTCGTCTGGATCGACCAGTTTCTTTCCCGTCCGGAAACCTCGTTGGATAAGACGGTGGGGAGGTTCAGTAATCTGATGAGGGCCGTTCATACTACACCGGGTTTAAGCGGCAACGCTCAGAGCACCTATGACTTCCGGTCCCAGATCCATATCAAGGTTTTCGGCGTTGGGAAAAATATGAAGGATTTGGCCCCCCAGCGGCATGGGGACTTCAATGATTTTGATTTTTGGGAGAAAGATTTCTGGAAACCGGATCAAACCAGCGATGATCTTTCAGATTACCAGTGCTTGAGTGTTCAATAAGAAAAGGATCAATTCTACGCCCGGGGTCGGACCAAGTGCAGGTTCATTTTCTTGAAACTTTCTTTTTTTCTTCGACTTTAATAATAAGGCGTTTCCCTAGTTTTCCCAGTACCTTTTGGAGGGTTTTAATTGTTGGGTTGGATAATTTTAAATTTTCAAGTTTCTGGTAGTTTTGGTAGGAATAGGCCAAAAGGCGGGCAGCCTTTTCTTGGGTTAAATTTTCTTGCTCTCGAATTAATCGGAGCATCAGAGGAATCTCAATGGAGGGTTCCGGTGTAATATAATAAATATTTTTTCCCTTCTTTTTTTTCTGAGGAGGAACCTTAAAACCTCGATCAAAAATAGACTCTAAATATCCTGAGAGTGCTTCTTCTGCGTTTTGTTTTGCTTCTTCCAATGTACGGCCAAATGTCACGCACCCGGGAAGATCCGGGAATTCCACCAAATAGTTTTTGTCTGCTTTGTCATATTTTATAATTGCTGGATAAGAGATCATTTTTTTAATCCTGTAAATTTTAAAATGTGGTTTAATGTTCCTTTCGCCAAATCGCTAGATCCATGAACTGGCACAACCACGGTTTTACTCCCCCTAGATCATAATGTGGTGGCTTCCTTTAACCCTGTCTAAGACCCACCCCTTTTCTTTAAGGACCTTTATCATCTGTTTTCCGGTCACAAATCAATATACAACTTAAAAGTTGTAATGTCAAATTATATTTTGAACCTTCAGGGGCCGTTTTCCGGTTGGGGCGGACCAAATTAAGAGATTGGAAATTTATTAAAAAATAATTAAAATAATACGTTCTCAATGGGTTTTTCGCCCAAGTTTTTTTAATCTAGACCACCGCCAAGAAAATTTTAGGAGGTCGATGCGATTGGAATATAAGAAGAGTAACCGATGAGTGATATTTATTTGCAAGAGCAGATTGCCGCCGCGTATGATAATCTTTTCGTTCCGGCTTTGTTCCTGGAATGACCTCCGCGTCTTTTGGAAGCGGCCAATATAAAACCGGGACAGCGGGTTCTGGATGTGGCGTGCGGGACCGGGGTCCTCGCCCGTGAAGCCTCCTTGCGGGTGGGTTCCTCAGGAGCTGTTTTTGGGCTGGACCTCAATCCGGGGATGCTACACATTGCAGAACGCCATGCTCCCTCAATCAAGTGGCGCCAGGGAAGGGCGGAGTCGCTTCCCTTTCCGGATCAATCCTTCGATACCGTAGTGAGTCAATTTGGTCTTATGTTTTTTACGGACCGTCCCCAAGCTCTTCGTGAAATGTTTCGGGTGTTGACCCCGGGAGGACATTTGGGCATTGCGGTTTGGGATTCCCTTGACCATACCTGGGTATGCGGCTGAAGTAGATTTACTGGAACGGATAGCAGGTTCTCCTGCAGCAAATGCTTTAGGGGCGCCCTTCGTTCTTGGGGATCCCCAGGAGCTGGCAGCTTTAGTTGAAAAAGCCGGTTTTTCCTCAGTCACGGTGACCACTCACCAAGGAACAGCCCGTTTTCCAAATGTTCGGGTAATGGTTGAGGCAGACCTGCGGGGATGGCTGCCCGTCATGGGGGTTCTGCCGACCGAGGAGCAGATCCAACAAATTTTGGAAGAAGCCGAAAAAGTCCTCCGGCCTTTTGTGGATGATCCGGGTGATGTCGTCTTTGATTCCCCCGCACACATAGTGACCGGAACCAGGCCAGCATAAGGGTTGGGTTTAAAATTAAATAAAAAAGGAAAAAGAATCAAATCTGCTCTTGGTCCATTGAGAGCAAGATCTCATTTAGGTCTTTAGGCTGGGTTCGGACCAAGGTAAGCAAAGACGGTGTCCAGAATTTACCGGCTATTCGAATAAACAACAATTTCCAAAACATCCTTGTTCTTAGCCGATCCAACCCTTTTTCTCAGCTTGCTTCGAATACCAGATCAAAAACGCAGCCACCACCAGCGGCATTAGAATCATCATGAAGATCTCGAAGGGGCTGAAAGCAAATTTTGAACCGGCCAGCCCGATGGTATGGATCATGGTTACTATCACCCCAAGCAACGATGCGATAAACAAATAGAACGCAGCCGACTTTCTGAGCAGAAGCAGAAGGCAGCCAATTGCACCGCCGAAAACGGCGATGGCAAAGCCACCGGTGCCCCATACCGGTCGGCCTTCGATGATGGCTCGGTGAGATTTGGGCATTGAACTGACCACGCCTGGATTCATCTTCCCGAAGAAATTTAGGAAGCCCATCACATTCCAGATCAGGGCCACCACCCCGATAGCCCAAAAACTACGGGGAATTCCACCCAAAGTTTTATCGTTCACCACATCCTCTATGACTTGTTAATCTTTTGCCCGTCGCGTTGGGTCAGCGAGACCCGCAAAAGATGGCGTCAAGAGTGGCCTTTGGATTTTTTTAACCTAGTTGTTCCAAAGCAACATTGTTATATACCTATTTGATTGTGTCAATGGTTTTTAACCAATCTAGGAAGGTGGGGAATGTTGCTTATTGTCCAAAGTGCAAATCGCCGATATGGGTTTATATGCCCAAGTTACAGACACGGAAGGCAATATGATAGCCCTGTAGCAGGACCTCAATAAACCGTACTCAATTAACCATCCATTACTTGTCTAAAATTCCCCCAAAATGATACCTTAAACGATTTGGCATTGGTAATTGACGTCAGTTTGAGAACTGAGGTAAACTTCAAATCTTGAGTCTACATGTATGACAATCGGAAAAGACCGGCTAAAAACATTGTATTTTCCAAACAACATCACAGCTTCAATGAGAAAAATGTAACCGTACATGCTTGATGCGCAGCGTTTTGAAATTTGACGATCGAACTGACCAAAAGGGAAAAAATGGGAAACAAAATTCGTTGGGTTGTCTTCGGTGTGATCATCGTTCTTTTGATTGCCGGCGGCATCGTTGGGATTAAGGTTCTCCAATTCAAGGCAATGGGTGTTGCCGCTTCCCAAATGGTGATACCACCGGAGCCGGTGAACGTCACCGAGGTTCGCGAAGAAATATGGCAGCCCCGCATTTCTTCGGTTGGAACCGTTAAGGCCGTTCAGGGAACCGTGGTCAGTGCCGAGGCCGAAGGAATTGTTCGCAAGATCACCTTCGAGCCGGGTTCCGTGGTGAAAGCCGGGGAGGTTCTGGTTCAACTTGATGTTGAAATCGAGAAAGCAGAGTTGCGTGCGGCCGAGGCAGCTGCCGAATTGGCCCTCATTTCTTTCCAACGCGCTCAGGACCTTATGGTCACCCGAAGTGTTTCCCAGACCCATTTCGATTCAGCCAACAACAACTTAAAGCAGGCCAATGCCCAATTGGAAAATATCCAAGCGGTTATATCTAAAAAGACCGTGCGAGCCCCATTTTCCGGGAAGCTTGGCATCCGACTGATCAGCGTTGGGCAATTTCTCGAAAAGGGGAATCCGGTGGTGTCGCTTTATTCCCTCGACCCGGTGTATGTTGAATTCTCATTGCCGCAACAGCGATTGCGTGATTTGGAAAAGGGCCTGAAAGTGGCCGTGTCGTCTGACTCCTTTCCCGAGGAGCCGTTCGAAGGCCAGATCACCGCTATTAACCCGGATATCGATCCCGAAACGAGAAACCTTCGTGTCCAAGCGACCCTGGACAATCCTAAAGGGCGAATGAGACCCGGTATGTTCGTCTCCGTTGATACCATTCTCGAAAGCTCCAGACGGGTACTGTTCATCCCCTCAACCGCGGTGCTCCACGCACCCTTCGGGGACTCCATCTTCGTTATTGAAGAAGGACAGGCAGGTCCGGACGGAGCGAAGCCTTTTGTTGTCCGGCAGCAGTTCGTGCGTCTTGGGGCGCGACAGGGTGATTTCGTCATTGTCACCGAAGGCCTCAAGATCGGTGAAAGAATCGTTTCCACGGGTACTTTCAAACTCCGGCCGGGGATGGCTGTGGTCATCGATAACACACTCGCCCCCCAATTTCATTTTTTCCCGAAACCAGGTAATACCTGACCGGACACTCCTATGAAATTTTTTACCGATATTTTCGTACGCCGTCCAGTCTTGGCCATCGTGGTCAATGTTGTGATCATCATTGCAGGCCTGCAGGCCTGGAAGACGCTGAGCGTCCGTCAATATCCCCGAAGCGAAAACGCATCGGTCATCATCGCCACTGTTTACGTGGGTGCCAGCGCCGATCTTGTGCGGGGTTTTGTCACCACCCCTCTTGAACGCTCCATCTCCTCCGCAGACGGGATCGACTACGTTGAATCCAAAAGCCTGTCAGGCCTTTCGCTGATCACGGCCCGGCTCAAGCTCAATTACGATTCAACCAAAGCCCTTGCCGACATCACGGCGAAAGTAAACCAGGTGCGCAACGAGCTGCCGCCGGAAGCCGAGGTGCCGTCCATCAGTATTCAATCGGCGGATTCTGAATTTGCGGCCGCCTACCTGAGTTTTTCATCTGAAATTCTTTCCCAAAGCGAAATTACGGATTACCTGGTTCGGATTGCTCAACCCCGTCTGGCTGCTCTGACGGGGGTACAGCGTACGGAGTTTTTCGGTGCGCGCACATTCGCCATGCGGGTGTGGTTAAAACCGGCTCAGATGGCTGCTTTGAACGTCAGCCCTGCGCAGGTCCGCGCTGCGCTTGATGCCAATAATTATCTTGCCGCCATCGGCAGCACAAAAGGCGCTTTCGTTCAAGTCAACCTTACCGCCAACACCGACTTGCACACGGCGGAGGAGTTTAAGCAGATTATTATCCGCCGGGAAAACGATACCATTGTTCGGTTACAGGATGTGGCTGAGGTGGAGCTTGGGGCGGAGGACTACGATACGGAGGTGAGCTTTAACGGAAAAAGCGCTGTCTTCATGGGAATTCATGCCCTTCCCAATGCCAACATCATCGAAGTCGTCAACCGGGTGCGGACCGAACTGGATGCGATCAAACGGGATGTGCCCAAAGGGCTAGAGGTCGGAATCGGGTATGACACCTCCGAATACGTCAACAGCGCCATCCACGAGGTAGTCGGCACTCTGACCGACACGCTTACCATTGTCGTGATTGTCATTTTTCTCTTCCTCGGTTCGTTCCGGTCGGTGTTGGTTCCGGTCATCGCTATTCCGGTGTCGTTAATTGGCGGTATCTTTCTGATGCAGTTGTTCGGATTTACACTTAATCTGCTCACGCTGCTTGCCATTGTATTGTCGGTGGGTCTTGTTGTCGATGACGCCATCGTCGTGGTTGAAAATGCGGAACGGCACCTTCGCCTGGGCCGCACCCCATTTCAAGCCGCCTTAATCGGGGCCCGCGAGTTGATCGGGCCCATCATCGCAATGACGATTACACTCGCTGCGGTGTACACCCCAATCGGTCTGCAGGGCGGTCTGACAGGGGCGCTGTTCCGTGAATTCGCCCTTACCCTTGCGGGAGCGGTCACCATTTCGGGTATCGTGGCCCTCACGCTGTCCCCAATGATGGCGGCGAAGTTGTTCCGTAGCGCAGAGCGCGAAGAGCGGGGTTTCACGGGTTGGGTCAATCATCATTTCGACCGCCTGCGCCGGGTTTACGGGGGGATGCTCGATCGAACCTTGAACGCGCGTCCGGCTGTTTACATGGTATGGATCATTCTCAGTTTGATGACGTTTCCCATGTACATGTTTTCACCAAAGGAACTTGCGCCCGTAGAGGACCAAGGTTTTATGTTCGGCATCATCAACAATTCCGCAAATGCCTCCGCGGATCAGAAGAGTCATTTTGGCCGGGCCGCTCAACAGGTTTTTCTCTCAGCGCCGGAAAGGGATCTTACCTTCCAACTTCTCATGTCACCATCGGATCCATTTGCGGCGGCGTTGGGGGTTGGCGGATTCAGCGGCATGGTTGTGAAACCCTGGAATCAGCGGACTCGTTCCATCAAGGAAATCCTCCCTGAGATGCAGGCAAAGCTATCGGCCATTCCCGGTTTACAAATTTTTGCTTCCAGACCCCCCGCACTCCCTGGGGGAGGAAACTTTCCGGTTGAATTTATTATCGCATCAACGGAGGAGCCGGAACGGATGCTGGGGATTGCGGAAGAACTTCAAATGAAGGCGATGGAAAGCGGCCTGTTTTATTTCCCTCCGGAGATTGACCTGAAATATGATCAGCCCCAGTCGGAAATTGTACTTGACCACCAAAAGGTTGCGATGCTCGGTTTGAATAACGCTCAGATTGGTGCGGATCTAGGGGCGGCTGTAGGCGGAAACTACGTCAATCGGTTCAACATCGATGGACGGGCCTACAAGGTAATCCCTCAAATCGTTCGGGCCGAACGGCTCAATCCGGATCAGTTGACCGACATTTACGTAAGAGGCCCGAACAACCAGCTTGTGTCCCTCAGCACGTTTGCGACCATTCGCGATAGCACGGTCCCCCGTTCGCTCAACCGTTTCCAGCAGCTCAATGCCATCAAGCTATCCGGAATGACGGCCCAGTTGGACGAAGCGCTAAAGGTTCTCGAGAACGCCGCGCGGGAGATTCTGCCTCCCGGGTACACAATCGATTACACCGGTGAATCACGGCAGCTTCGAACCGAAGGGGGCAAGTTTCTTCCTGCGTTGGGACTCGCGATCCTTATGATTTTCCTCGTGCTTGCGGTGCAGTTCAACTCGTTCCGGGATCCTTTCGTAATACTACTGGGGTCCGCACCGCTTGCGATGTTCGGGGCCCTGATCTTTACCGCCCTGAAGATGCCCAACCCGGACCTTTCCTACTGGACCGACGGGTGGACCACGACAATGAATATTTACGCGCAGGTCGGGCTGGTCACCCTCGTGGGTCTGGTGGCTAAGAATGGGATCCTCATCGTTGAATTTGCCAACAAGCTTCAGGAAAGTGGCTCTGACAAACTGTCTGCCATTAAAGAAGCCGCCATGACTCGATTGCGCCCGGTGTTGATGACGTCCGTTGCAACCGTTGCAGGACATTTTCCGCTTACGCTGGTTGACGGGCCGGGTGCCGCGGCACGTAACTCTATTGGCCTGGTCCTGGTCGGGGGGATGACCATTGGCACGATCTTTACGCTTTTTGTGGTTCCTTCGCTCTACATGCTAATTGCAAAAAACCACCCTTCCCCCCCTATCCCCGAACTCCCATCGGAATCCGCCGGGGAGCCCGGTTCTCTGGATACGATGGCCCATGAAAGATAAAAAGTCGAAGATGGACGTTTTCCACATTACGGAAAAAGTTAGAGGTCAGAGGTTGGAGGGTTGAGGCAAAACCTTGAAAAAACGTGAAGCGTTAGAATTGAGGAGAGAAAAAATCCTGGATTCCTGCCTGCCGGCGGGCGGGCCCTATAAAAACATTCGGGAATGACAACCTTGAGAAGGCCAGGGGAGGGAGTTCGGGCTTTCTCTACCTAAAAATTGAAAAAAATAATCCGAATCATTTTTTAATGATATCATTGTAACAACAAAATCGTCCCACCGACGGTGATCATTACCATTCCCATCCATCGACCGCCGGTATTTCCCATCGGTAGAACTTTTTCCAAAAACACAAATAATGTAATCGCCCCGATCCATACCAGGTTCATTACCCCACCGACAAACAAAAGCAGCATCAATACCCAGCAACATCCCAAGCAATAGATCCCATGGGATAAACCCATCTTAATTGCCCCGAAAGGCCCCGGGGAAAAATGGGAAGAAATAAAGTGAAAAGGAGATCGGCAATGTTGAAGGCAGGCATCCTTTAACGGCAGCAACTGATAGATCCCTGCTCCAACCAGTAACGCTGCCCCCAACCAGGGGCTGTTTGCAACCAACATGGGGGATAAAAGGGAGGCCTGGTTCAATCCCCAGGTGGCAATTGTTGCTAAAAGGCTAAATAGTATCCAGATCATCAAATAGCCAATCGTAAAAAGACCGGTTGGGGCAACGGGGGTGCCTTGTTTTTCAGATTTTCGAACCACCGCGGAATAGATCAGAATCATCGGGGCCACCGAAGGAACCATCATCCCAACCATCATGATGGCCCACATCAAAAACATCATCCAAAAATATCCCGCGCTCCATTGCTCCATCTGCAAAGCCGCAAAGGTGAGGTATTCGGGTGTAGACATATCGCGGGCCATCCAAAACAGATAAACCCAACACAATAGAGTGACACCCCCAAGAGAAGTGGTAATCGCAAGAAAATCTCGGCGGGGTAATTTATAGGAAATTCCCATTGTTTTAGAATGCCAGTTTCTTATCGCGGATTACGCCGTCCTGGTTCATATGCAAGATATTAAATTGGCCGTAACTGTTACTAAACCCTAATTGAATGCCTGCGGTGACCCTAGAGTTGCCGCTACCCATTTCTGCATAGGTATACTCAAAACCGTTGGGTAAATGGATGCCTTTTCGCGCCTCCTGGCCGGAGAAGGGGTCAATCAACGGGGCCCCGGCGGATTCCACCAAACCTTCAATCCGTGTATGGGCCTTTCTGGCATCGATATCGATGCTTATCTCAATGGGTGCATAGAGTGTTTCAAGCACCTCTGACATGGTGCTGTAAAAAACAAAATAATGGGTGGCGCCGGGGGCGGTGGATTCCCCATGGGCTATTTTATTGATCGCCTCCCGCTGTTTTTCATTCGCCCGCTCATCAATAATCAATTGAGAACGACCGTTTCCATTGGCAATTTCCCCAGGCCATTTGAGAAGAATACAAAAACTTAGCCCATCTAATCGGGTGTCATTAAAATACCCTTCTTCAATCAAGGCGCTCGCGACGGCTTCGCAAAATCCATGGGTTGACGGCGAATTAAACTGGCAGGGGCATCCATAAGCACAATTGCAGTTTGTGAATTCTTTCCCACGAAGCATCCATTTATCACTCATATTACGTTCCTCCATTATTAAAATTTTTGTACCCTGTGTAAATTTGTTTCGGATAATAGGAAAAAAAGGGTTGGTTGTCAATCTTAAGGGGGTCAAGGCGCTCGTTGTCCTTAGTGAAAAACGTTTGAGGATAGAGGTTGGAGGCTTGAGGCATTGATAAAACCAGATAAACAAAAATGATGTGGGGCGTCAGGAGAAATGTCAGAGGATTGAGGTCGGAGGCAAGACCAAAATAAAAATGCTGGATTCCCGCCTGCGCGGCAATGACGACTTTTTAAGGATAGACCCGGGTTTATCGGTTTTTTAAAAAAGGGATCAAATCGGTGTGACGCACGTTGGGTGTGAAGGGGTTAAATTTGAAAGATTTTCAGTAAAGACTCATCCTTCAAATAGTTTAAACTTTATCAGTTGGCACGGGCTTTTTCCTGGTTGGATTAACAAGTCTTCTATCAGAAAGGGGGAGTTTATTGGAAGTCCGGGGCCGGTTTTTATTTTTGTGGATGAGCTTTTCTTTTTCTTTTCGTGAGAGCGCTTTGATTTCATTTTCCCGTTTGGCGGCTTCAGAACGGGTGTCTACGTTTTCCTGATAGGCAAATGTGACCGGGCGCCGAGTTCGGGTGTATTTGGCGCTTGGTAATTGGCCGTGGTTGTGCTCTTTTAGGCGGCGTGAGAGGTCCGTGGTGATGCCGGTATAGAGGCTGTCATCGGCGCACTTGACCATGTAGACAACCCAGCGGGGCTTTGAATGCGTTGTGGCTTTTTTTGTTTTCATTTTACCCATTCATCAGACACAGCAGGGAATAGCCAAAACATCATATTACCTTGCGATGGAAAAGGGAATCTGAAGGGAAAGGAGGCCAGACATTTCGTGTCAAAAATGGAGACCGTAACCCAGGGAGAGAAGAATATGGAGATTTGAGGCAAAACCTAAAAAGAAAAAATCCTTGGATTCCCGCCTGCGCGGGAATGACGACAAGAAGAAAACCGTCGCTTCCCCCATCAAGGGTTCAATGTTTATTGGAAAAGCTCGGAGAAGGAAACAGGGTTGCTATTGAAATTTCCCCCTACGATCAGAAGTTTGTTGGTCGCCAGACGCAGGGCACCGTGTGATACCATCGGGCTTGGTGAAGGTCATCAATGGAGCAAAAGGTTCCGGTTGCAGCATCATACCGCTCTACCCGGGAGACCCGATGCAGGCGAAGTCCTCCTTGCAGGCGGCAAAACAAATCCCCCCGATTATTTTTTGGGGAACTCTCGCTCACAATGGATCTAACCTTTTTGGAAATCCTTACCCCTTCGGCTTATTGCGCCAGGAGTACCGAGACATTATCTGATGAATTTGCAGTGACCAGGTCCGGCACTCCATCCTTATTCAGGTCCGCAACAAAGATAGAAGAAGGCCTATCTCCAACCCCAAAGACCTGAAGAGGCTGAAACGTCCCATCCCCATTTCCAAAGAGGATCGAAATATTATTAAGGCTCCCATGCGTAGTGACTAGGTCCTTATTTCCATCTGCATTCAGATCTGACACAAAGACAAAATCGGGGCTATCTCCCGTGGGGAAGACCGTCTGGGCTTGAAACGTTCCGTCTCCATTGCCCAGAAGCACCGAGACATCATCTGATGAATTTGCCGTGACCAGGTCCTTATTCCCATCCCCATTAAAATCTGACACAAAGACTGAACCAGGCCCTCCTCCCACACTGAAAACCTGTTGGGGCTGAAACGTTCCGTCCCCGTTGCCCAAAAGAACCGAGACATCATCTGATGAATTTGCCGTGACCAAGTCCTCAATCTCATCCCCGTTGAGATCGGCTACATAAACGGAGCGGGGGGAGTCTCCTACGGAGAAGGCTTGCTTTGCCTGAAACGTCCCATCCCCAATTCCCAATAGGACCGAGGCTTCATCTATTGACTCATTCGGTGTGACAAGGTCTTTTATTCCGTCCCCATTAAAATCCGACACAAAAACGGAAATAGGGCGAGCCCCCGCAAGGAAAACCTTCTGGGCCTGGAATGTCCCGTCCCCATTGCCCAGAACCACCGAAACATTATCTGAAAATATGTTTGCCGCCACCAGGTCCTCTTCTCCATCTCCATTCAGATCTGACACAAAGACGGATTCCGGACCATCTCCCACGGGCACGATCATCTGAGTCTGAAACGTCCCGTCTCCATTGCCCAAAAGAACCGAGAGGTCATCTGAAGATAGATTCGCTGTAACCAGGTCCTCCTTTCCATCCCCATTCAGATCTGATACAAAGACGGATTCAGGACCATTTCCCGCGTTGAAAACCTCCTGTGCCTGAAACGTCCCATCTCCTTTGCCAAGGAGTACCGAAACATCATCTGACAAATCGTTCGCCGCCACTAGATCCTTCAATCCATCTCCATCCAGATCCGACACAAATACGGATTCAGGGGAATTTCCAGTCGTAAATCGTTGCTCCGGGAATACCTTTGCCTGGACTGTGACCGAATCCGGAGCGCTGTCCAACTGACCATCATTGACCACCAAACCGATCACATAGGCCCCTCTCACATCTGCCTTAAAAGTAGGGTTCACTGTGGTAGCCTCCCTAAGAATAGCCCCTCCTCTCCCAGGCTTTGTTAAAGTGGCTTGGCTTCCCAAAGGCTTGGAAGTGATCTCCCACCTGAAAGTTAAGGGATCGTTTTCCCCATCGCTGCTGCCGCTGCCATCCAGCTTGACCACCCCGTTCTTCAACACACTCTGGTCCGCACCGGCCTTGGCCACAGGTGCCGTATTGGCTTGGCCGCCACCACCTCCGTTCCCATTACCTCCACAGGCAACCAATAGGATCGTCATTAATAAGTAAATAGAATAAAGGGCCGATGTATTACCGATGTTATTGATTTTTAGAGTCATTTTATTTCCTCAATTAATTGTTAAAGGTTGGAGAAGGTTTGGTGGTAAGGTCATCCGAAAGGGGTGCATAAAAAGACATAATTTACTTTAACAAAAAGACCTTTCCCCCCGCAACTGTTTAATCCAGGTATTTTCATTGGATCAAACCAACTTAAAACACCTGAGTTTATAAGGAAATATATTCTTGACTTAGGGAAACCCTACATTATATATATTCGAACATGTTAGGAAGAAACGCTAAAACCAAGGAAGTGATACTGGCCATAGGAATTGGGCTTGCGCTGATCCTTTGCAATCTGGACCATTTGGAAAGGGTGTTCAGCCAGGCCCAGCATGGGCACGGGGAAGCACCTGTTTGCTTTTTTAACTCCTGCCTAACACTGACATCCCCTCAGGATGGTATGGTTCCGTTGATGGGCATGGGGTTTTTTCTGTTCCTCTTTTTTGGTCTGTCCCCTCTTTTTGGGCTCCCCCGGCCGATGTTTTTTGGAGATCCAGGTCCTCCAATCGGTTTTTTTAAAAAATCCCTCTTACCAAAATACCGCCCTAAACTTTACAAACTTCATTCCTCTTTTCTGATCTGATTTTTTCTCCTAATTAGACTCTAATTAAGTCTTTCCAAATGGATCAACCCAATTTTTGGAAAGAATGTTTTAATTGGGATATCTGATTTTCTGGAGGAGAAAATGCCTTTTTGCGGTCCCCCTTTCTTAAACACCGGGAAGAAAATCGTTTTGGGTTGGATAGCGGTTCTTTTTATCCTCTCCCTTTTTCCGGCTTTTTCCCACGCCATCCCCGCTTTTGCCCGGAAACATGATCTCTCCTGCACGTCCTGCCACACGAAACCTCCCCGGCTCAATGCGTTTGGCGAAGCCTTTCATATGGCGGGGTTTCAAATCCCCATGACGGAAGAAGGGGAGATTAAAGAAAAACGGAAAATCGGGCGGATCTGGTCTGAGCTTGATTTTTTAAATATTTTTTCTTTGCGGGCGCAAGGAAACTTTGTGGAGTCTTTCAACGGAGGGGAAATTACTGAAACCAATCTGACACTGCCTCAGGAAGTGGAGCTCTATTTGGCGGGAACGGTTACCAATTCGGTGAGCTTTTTCTTCGAATTGGAAAATGAAACCAAAGAAATCGAAGGTAACAACCAGGGAGGATTTGGAGAGACGTCACGATTTGGATTGGGAAAGGAATTTTTTGTGATGTTCGACCTCCATCCCCTGATTCAAAAAATGGGATCCGGGCAAGAGGAAAACGGTCATGGTTCCATGGGAGGACCGATGTTCATGGGGCCTATGATCATGGCGGGGAAAATCGACCCTTCCACCAATTTTTCCTACCCCACCAACCGGCAGTTTATTCTGAATGTTCCGGGCAAGGCGGATTCCGGTTCCATTCAGCGGTTTTCTTTAACGCCATTTGCCTTTGCCTCAAAGTTTTTTGGAATGAGGTCCAGCGGGGGAGAGGCGGTAGAGGTAACCGAAGAAGTTCTTTATAACACCACAGGGGATTTTGGCCTGGACGTCCATGCCATGTTGAACGGGACCATGGTCCAAGCCGGACTGATGCAGGGATTATCTTCGGGAACCACGGATGTGAACCAGAAAAAAGACCCCTATTTTATGATTCGAAAAAATTTTGGAAGGGACCGGTTTATCTCGGGCAGTTTATCCGGGTTGGTTTATTGGGGGAACGATACGGGAAGGGTTCCTGTGGTTCCCGGTTCAACCAGTACGGTTCTGATTGATTGGCTCCGGTACGGGTTTGCGGGGAATGTTAAATATAAATCCTTTGATATTTACGGGGCCTTTATTTGGGATGATATACAGGATCTGCCCGGTTCCATTGGAGCGTCGTTTGATGACGAGGCTTTTGGATTTACACTGGAAGCGGATTACTTAGCTTCCGATCAGGTCCTTTTTTCTGGACGGTACGACCATCTTGATTCGGGAGGGTTCATTTCCCAAAAAGCAAACGCAAAGGTCATTACCCTTCAGGGGCGCTATTATCTCCGGGACAATTTTTCAATGTATTTGAGAGATAGCATCAATGTGGAAAACGACAGCACCAATCCCCTTCAAAGCTACCGGAATCTGGTTGCCGTGGGTTTGGATTTTGATTTTTGACAAAGTGTTGAAAAAGGTTGTATTTGTGCATCTGGTCGTCATTCCCGCGAAACCTGTCCTCGAATGCCTTTATCGGGGAGCGGGAATCCAAAAGTTGTTGATTTTAAGGTCCTGGATTCCCGATAAAACCATTCGGGAATGACTGATTCGGGTTTATTAAAACCCCGTTAAGAACATACATGGGTTCATTGAGGTTAAAAGATGAGAAAAGTCAGTTTGAAAATGAAACTGTTTCCGCTGTTTGTAGTTTTGGTCAGTCTCGGTATCGTGCCCGTCCTCTCCAGTCTGTTTGCTTCAGAAGACCAACATGGAAAACAATCCATGGGCGGAATGGAAGCCCCTGTTTCTGAGGATGTCATGATGGGAAAAATGATCTATTCCATGAGCTGTGTTTTTTGTCATGGAAGCAATGGAAAAGGGGACGGCCCCGCTTCTTTTTTCCTCGGCCCTTATTCCCATCCCAGACCGAATGATTTTACACGGGGGATTTTCAAATTTAGATCCACAGAATCGGGGGAGTACCCCACCCTGTCCGATCTAATGAGAACGATCCGGGAAGGAATTCCAGGCTTTATGCCTTCTTTTCGAAATATGGGCGAGGAAAAGATCAGGCAGGTGGCCTTATATATCGCGGAGGAATTTATCCAGGATGAGTTGCCAAAGAAGACGACGATCAAGTATGTGGAACATGTGGGCCCTTATATGTATTCCGTTGAAAGCGTTAAAAGAGGGAAAAAGTTGTACCAAGAATTAAAATGTTATGAATGCCACGGAAAGAACGGGAGAGGGGCGGTTGTCAATTTTAAGGATGAAAGAGGCCTTTCCATCATGCCTGTGGATTTAACGTTACGGGAGACATTCGGAAATGGGACCAGTCATGAGGATATTTATCGGACGATTATGACCGGGCTGGATGGAACACCCATGCCTTCCTATAGTAATCTTTTTTCGGGTAGAGAGGATCAGGCTTGGGACTTGGTTCATTATATCCTGTTCCTCGGAGAGAAATGAGAGAGAGTTTTTTGTTGCAAATTGCCCCATTGCTCTTGCGATATGAACGGTAATGATGACTCTTTTTTTGTAGGCTCTTGAATTCATTGAAAATTTTATTAAGAACTGTTTTGATAGTTAATGCGCATTGCATTTGCATATTAATCCATTAGCAGAATGTTGAAAAACTCCGAATCCCTCATTCCCGAATGGTTTTATCGGGAATCCAGGGATTTAAAAACGTGCGTGGAGGGTTGCGAGGATTTCAGTGTTATTCTAATTATTTCTGAGACGTAACAGCAACATGAGTTTGGTATACCAAAATTGATTTCCCTCAACTCATTTTTTAAAATAAATACAATGCTTGGCACCGTATTCTTGGATTGTTAAATCTCTTCCGTGCGTAAGAAGAAGGGCTAATGCAGATGCAAAATAAACATGGTCCACAGGGAAAAAATTGGCTCGGGCAACCTGCCAACCTCGGGCTGCTGGGTTTTCTTGCAATTGTGGGTTTTCTTCTCTTGAGTGAGCACTGGGCGCATTTTTTTGGCATCTTGCCATATTTGTTGTTATTGGCCTGCCCGTTTATACACCTGTTTATGCATCGAAAGCACGGCGCTCAGGATCATCACCACGAAGTGGAGGGAGAAAAAAAATGAATGAAGCCCCTTCCTACGGACTTTGGTCGTTGGTGATCGTCAACTCCCTCATCTTCATACTCTTCGCGTTCAGTTTTACGAAGCCTCGAACAGCGCGGGATTGGCGATCGTTCGGCGCATTTTCAGGATTCCTGGTGGCACTGTTCACGGAGATGTACGGTTTTCCGCTCACGATTTATTTCCTGTCCGGCTGGCTTCAGAGCCGTTACCCCGGCGTCGACTGGTTCGCACACGATTCGGGACACCTGCCCGAGATGCTATTCGGCTGGCGGGGAAACCCGCATTTTGGCCCGTTTCATCTGTTGAGTCTTGTTTTCATCGTGGGCGGATTTTCCTTGTTGGCAAACGCCTGGAAGGTGCTCTATTCGGCACAGCGGACCCAAACCCTCGCCGTTACCGGTCCGTATGCGTATATCCGCCACCCTCAGTACGCGGCCTTTGTGCTGATTATGCTTGGGTTTTTATTCCAATGGCCGACACTCCTGACCTTGCTGATGTTCCCGATCCTTCTTTATATGTATATGCACTTGGCCCGCCGAGAAGAAGCCGAAGTGGAAAAACAATTTGGGGAGGCCTATAGTCGCTACAAAGCGGTAACACCGATGTTTTTTCCAAATTTTAAGAGAAAAGTAAAATCCGAGGTTTAAAAAAAACAAGAGAGGAAAAGGTTTATGGCAACGGATCCAATATGTGGAATGGATGTTGAGGAGGAGAAGGCCGAGGGAAAGCATACCCATGAAGGGAAGACATACTATTTTTGCAGCACCCATTGCCTGGAAAAGTTTCAAGCCGAACCTTCCAGGTTCCTTCCGGGTGAATCCGTTGCCGTTGGGAAGGAAATCGACCCGGTTTGCGGGATGAGCGTCGATCCAAAAACAGCATCCGGAGAACACACTCATGAAGGGAAAACCTATTATTTTTGCGGCACGCATTGCTTAGGAAAGTTTCAGGAAAATCCTCAACAATTTCTAAAAAAAGAAGTTGGGGGAGCAAAAACCCAGAAGGAGGAAAAACCAGGAGGGGAGGAAAGAATTTTTACATGCCCCATGGACCCCGAAATTGAACAGGTGGGGCCGGGGAGTTGCCCTAAATGCGGTATGGCCTTGGAGCCAAAAGGGTTACCGGTTGCAGTCAGCAAAACGGAATATGTGTGTCCCATGCACCCTGAAGTGGTTCAGGATCATCCAGGTAACTGCCCTAAATGCGGAATGGCCCTTGAGCCCCGAACGGTTACCGTAGAAGAAGATACAACCGAGCTGGATGATATGACCCGGCGGTTTTGGGTCAGCACCCTGCTCGCCATTCCAATATTTTTGAGTGCAATGGGAGCAGAGTTCTGGCCGGAAGCGCTTGCGGAGATCATTAAACCCCGTATCCGACAATGGGTGGAGATGGGATTGGCCACTCCAGTTGTCTGGTGGGGAGGGTGGATTTTCTTTGTGCGCGGATGGAATTCAGTGGTGACCCGCAACCTCAATATGTTTACCCTCATTGGGATGGGGGTGGGTGTAGCCTGGACCTATAGTGCAATCGCGGCTCTCATTCCGGGAATTTTCCCAAGGTCCGTGTTCAATGAAATGGGGGTGGTTCCGGTCTATTTTGAGGCTTCGGCGGTGATCACCGCCTTGGTTCTTCTCGGGCAGGTATTGGAACTTCGGGCACGCAGTCAAACCAGTGCTGCGATCAAATTATTGCTGGGACTGGCACCGAAAACCGCCCGTATTGTCCATGAAGGGGGCCTGGAAGAGGACATTCCATTGGAACATGTGAAATCGGGGGATATACTTCGCATCCGCCCGGGTGAAAAAGTTCCAGTAGACGGTTCGGTGGTTAAAGGACAAAGCAATGTGGATGAGTCTATGGTCACAGGGGAACCGATCCCAGTTGCCAAAACGGCTGGTGAACGACTGATCGGGGCAACTGTTAATGGTACCGGTAGTTTATTGATGAAGGCGGAAAAAGTCGGGGCTGATACCCTGTTGTCGCAAATCGTCCATATGGTTGCCGAGGCCCAGCGTTCCCGCGCTCCGATTCAAAAGCTGGTGGATACTGTCTCCGGATATTTTGTTCCCGCGGTTATCCTCATTGCATTTTTTACACTGGGGGTCTGGGGTTTCTGGGGGCCTGAGCCGAGGTTGGCTCATGCGGTGATTAATGCCGTGGCCGTGTTGATTATCGCGTGCCCCTGCGCGTTAGGGTTAGCCACACCCATGTCGATTATGGTGGGAACCGGAAAAGGGGCGACCCTGGGGGTGCTGATCAAAAATGCCGAGGCCCTGGAGATCATGGAGAAAGTCGATACACTGGTGGTGGATAAAACCGGTACATTGACAGAAGGTAAACCTAAGCTCGTCGCGGTAACGGTTGTCGAAGGGGAGAATGAAGAAGAAGCCTTAAAGGTGGCAGCGACGCTGGAGAAGGCCAGCGAACACCCATTGGCCGAGGCGATTGTTCGGGGTGCGGAGGAAAAAGGAATTGAATTGGGGCAAGCCAACCACTTTCAGTCGGTAACCGGTAAAGGTGTCACCGGTGAAGTGGATGGTCGTCAGGTAGCATTGGGTAACCTTAAGCTTTTGGAGGATTTGGGGATCGATGCCGGAGATTTAGGTCAACAGGCAGACCGGCAGCGGGCGGAAGGTCAAACGGTTATGTTATTGAGTATAGACGGGAAAGCGGTTGGGTTGATTGGAGTTGCCGATCCCATCAAAGAGACCACACCCGAGGCGATACGGGACCTACATGCCGAAGGGATTAAGGTGGTTATGCTTACCGGAGATAGCCGAAAAACCGCCGAAGCCGTAGCCGGGAAGCTAAATATCGATCAGGTCCAGGCCGAAGTTCTGCCGGATCAGAAGGCCGAAGTAATAAAAAAACTTCAGGCTGAGGGAAGAACGGTGGCCATGGCAGGGGACGGTATCAACGATGCACCGGCCTTGGCTCAGGCCCAGGTGGGTATTGCAATGGGCACGGGTACCGATGTGGCGATGGAGAGTGCCGGGGTGACTTTGGTTAAAGGGGATCTTAGGGGCATCGTCCGTGCACGGCGTTTAAGCCGATCCACTATGCGGAATATCCGTCAAAACCTTTTCTTTGCATTTGTCTACAATTCAGTTGGGGTTCCCATTGCCGCTGGTGTGATCTACCCCATATTCGGTCTTCTGTTATCACCGATGATCGCTGCCGCAGCCATGAGCTTTAGTTCTGTTTCCGTCATCACCAATGCCCTTCGATTGAGAAACGTGAATCTGTGATCTGTATTATGGAAAACAACGGGTGGGTTTATAGATTAAGTCCTTAAGAGAATTTGTTTCACTGCATAAGGGGATTCTTTAGAAAAAAATAGTGGGATGAGGTGAAAAAATGTCTGATGTGCTGTATTTCCTTTTTATTGGAATTCTGTTTTTTGTCATGATGCGCTGGGGGTGCGGGGCCCATATGATGGGGGGTGGTCATGGGGGCCATCATGAGGAATTCTCTGGAAAAGAAACCTCAAGACCCGTCCAGGATCCCGTCTGTGGGGAGAGGCTCGATGCCCGCACAGCGAATTTTACCAAAATGTATCGGGGAGGGCTTTATTATTTTTGTTCAGCCCAATGCCAAGAAAAATTCCAGAAAGACCCCGAAACCTATATAAAAGCAGCCTGAAAAAAACGAGGGGAAAAAAATGCAGCCTTTAAATTGGAAGGTGATTGGGTTATCGTTGGGAACTTTTTTTTCAATTACATTTGTCCTCTGTGTGATTTATGATCTTCTCTTTCCGGGTCATGCCATGTACGAGGCATGGATACGTTTGCTTCCCGGTTTTACCTGGATCAATTGGGGAAGTTTTTTCTTGGGGGTAATTGAAAGCTTTCTGTATGGATTTTATGTGGCCCTGGTGTTTGTTCCGCTGTATAACTTTTTTGGTGCAAAAATCTCCTAAATCCGGATAACGGAAAGGGCGATAGGATGATTTCAAAAATTAAAAACGAGACTGGGAGAACAAAAATCTGGTTATGGATAGTAATTGGGGCTTTGTTTTTAGTTGGGGTGATCTATTGGGATTGGGCCCAGCATGCCAAAGTGGAGAAATTCGTGGCGGAGGCCCCGGATATTCCCGGTAAAGGCCTTCCTTCCAAGGGTTCCCCTGAACATGAGGAATTTGAAAAAGTAAGAAAGCAGTTTACCCGATTTAAAAAAAATGAAAAAGTTCAAATCTTGGCTACCTGGAATTCACCAACGTTTTTCAAAGCCCTTGCCGCAGCAGAGAGGGAACATGATGTTAAAAGGCATGAGGTCCTTTTCCACGAATATGCCGAGCGTTTTCGTGTTCACAGCGACATTGTGTTTACCCTTGTGATGGATTCCGACTCTTTTGACTTGTTTGAATACTCCGTTAAGGAGAACGTTCTCCTACGCAATGACAAAGGCGATGAAGCAAAACCTTTGATGTGGTCGAAGTTGACCAGTTTCTCTCCCCAACATTTGGAGGGAATTTTATATTTTCCCCAGAGGAACAAGGCTGGAACTTTGATGATGGGCCATCTTACCGGAGAACATATACCTGGGGAGCGCCCCCCTATTTTTATAGAGCTGGTGATTCAAAAATTGCAGGGGAACCAAGAGATGGTGTTGCAATGGGAAGTTCCCTAAATTTTTCAGAAAAAAGAGGGATGGGACGTAGGATGACGAACAGTCAGGAAAAAAAAGAAAGGGTTTCACAGAAAGAGTTCGTTTGTTTTATTTTCGGATTGTTTTTCCTCTTCACTATTTTTTCTGGGTGTGGAGGAAAATCCACCGGTAGGGCTTATATTTCCATGGGGGCGACCCATCAGATTATAGAGCTTGATCTGTCTTCTAATAGGATCATACGAAGGTTTGAGGGGGGATACAATCCTCATGGGCTGGCCATCACCCCGGATGGGCTATTTTTATATGCTACCAGTACGAAGGAGAGTCCCAAGGAAATGAAACACAGCCCAATGAGTGGAAGAGGGGAACACGATCATGGAGATGAGCCGGTTAGAGGGAAGGATACCCCAAGGGACAATGAAACGGGGAATGTGGTGATGGTTGAGACATCCAATGGGAAAGTGGTGGCCCAAATAAACGTCGGGGCCGGTACCCACCATGGGGTTGTGACGCCAGATGGACGATTTGCGGTTTTTTCTGTCCCCTCCCAAGGAGGGATCGCTGTGGTCTCCACTTCTACACAACAGGTCATCCATAATATTAAAACGGGGGCGGTCAGCAACTATGTTTTAGCCACAAAGGACGGCAAAGACCTCTATGTGAGTAATACGGGGGATGGGACGGTTACTTCCATTAATACCCAAACGTGGCTGGTTCGGAAGCAGATCAAAGTGGGAAAAGGGCCCGGGCATTTGGTGGAAAGTCCGGATGGCCACTTGGTTTATGTGGTAAATGCATTTGATGAAACCGTGTCCTTGATAGAACGGAGGTTGGAGAAGGAAATTTCGGTTTTTAAAGTTGGGGCCAATCCCCATGGGATTGATGTTCACCCCAGTGGGAAGACGGTCTTCGTTGCCAATCAAAACGATAATACCGTTACCCTTTATGACACCCACACGCAACAAACCAAGACCTGGACGGTTGGCGAGAGTCCCTATCATCTTTCGGTGGATCCCAACAATAAAAGGGTTTTTGTCGGAAGCCGGTCTCTCGGAAAGATTTGGATATTGAATGCATGGTCCGGGAAGATACAAGGTGAAATTGAAACGGGCCCTGTTCCCCATCAAATGGTTTTTAAAAAATAAAGATACATATTTTTCGTAATGGAAAATCTTTTAAAGGCAATATGACACATCGGATTGGCGTTGTGCTTTCAACCGGGGACCTGAGGGGCGTATTTGCTCATACCGGTTTTTTATTGGCCTTGGAAGAGATGGGGGTCCCTTATCAAGCGATGGCAGGTTCCAGTGCAGGTGCCATCGTGGCCTCTATTATCGGCAGTGGAAAGCCGATCAAAGAATTTGCTGAATGGCTAAAGGGTTTAACCGTCCGGGATTACTGGAATAGGGATTCACTCCCAACGATTCTTTTTAACATCGGATTTAAAAGGGGAAGGAATTACACCGGTATTGTTTCAACCGATCGCCTGGAGGCGACTATTTCCGGGCTACTTTGCACCAATACATTGGAGTCCTGTCCGGTTTCAGTCTATCTCGTTGCAACCAATATTACAAAAGGTGTGAAAGAGGTCTTCCATTCGGGTGAGATTGCGCCCCGGGCAGTAGCCAGTGCAACGATTCCTATTTTATTAAAGGCCAAACGCATAGAGGAATCCTATTATGTGGACGGGGGTGTATTTGAAATTACCCCGCGCAGTGCCATTTGCTGTAAAGAAAACCTGGATATACTAATTGTCAATCAGATTCAATCGAGCTTTGGTTCGGTTACGGGGAATAATCGATTTATCCGTGAACGCTGGAGTATGCTACATGTGCTGGAAAGAGTCTTGGATGCACTTTATGAGAAGGAAATGATTTCGGGGCAGGAGGAAATGGGGAACTGCCCATGTGGATGCAAGGCCGGGATCCTTACATTGGCTCCCCGAATTGATCCAATGGACCGGTTAAAACCTGAGGAGGGTGAGGGGATATTACGCCAAGGATTTGAGGAAACCCTCCGGTTGCTTCCTCCCTTATTTAAGAAGTTTGGTGAAAAATCTTTTTCCTCCGGTTCAAAAAAGAAATACCCCTGCGATTGACAGGATGGGAGAATTTGGGAAAGGAGGTGGTCCTCATGGTGAAGGATCTGGTCTGCGGGATGCAAATAGATGAAAAAGAAGCAGCCGGGACAAGTACCTATCAGGGAAAGACCTATTATTTTTGTTCTATCCCCTGTAAGGAAAAATTCGAAAAGGCACCTGAACAATTTGTGAAACCCGATTAAAAAGAGGGGGTAAAAATGAAAAATCGAATTATCTCAATGCTGGTTTGTATGTGTGCCGTATCCATCGGCTCATTGGTATTTGCCCAAATGGGGGGTGAGGGAATGATGAAGGGCAAGGAGGGCGATATGAAAAGCATGGGCAAGGGCCAGATGGAGATGATGAGGGATCGAGGTGAGATGATGGAGATGATGCACGAGATGATGCGACATATGCAAGGAATGCAACAGGATGAAAAAGGGAAACGTGAGATGGGGAAAATGATGCAGAGAATGGGCCAGATGATGACAAGGCATCAGGCCAGGATGAAATCGAAAAGCATGATGGAAGGTGAAGGGATGGATGTGAAAAGGATGGGCAAGGGTCAGATGGAGATGATGAGGGAGCGGGGTGAAATGATGGAGATGATGCACAAGATGATGGGGCAGATGGAAGGAATGGCAAAAGATAGGAAAACCAAGGGTGAAATGGGTGAAATGATGAGGGAGATGGATCAGTTGAGAGAGCAGCACGAGATGATGATGAGACAGCAAGGAATGATGCCAAAAGAGGGAGAGAAATAAAAATTTAAAGAGAGTTGGGATTTCTTTTTTAATGTAGAAAAAGATTTCCAATATGGAAAAAATTGATCAAGAAGGTACAAATCGACGGAAGTTTATGGGGAGAGTTATTGTCGCCATTTCAGGGATTGTAGGTGTCTCCCTTATAGTTCCATTTTTGGGTTACGTGATTGGACCTGCCTTAAGACGGAGGCCGCTACAACTGGATAATGCAGGACCCATCGCGGGTTTAGTTCCCGGGCACCCTCAGGATATGCAGACCGTGGTTGAGTTACGGGATGGTTGGAGAAGTACAAACCTGGTCCGTACGGTATGGGTTGTTTAGAAACAGGCTGGAGAACTAAGAGTTTATAATCCGCTTTGTACACATCTCGGGTGTACTTATCATTGGGACCAGGGGGACCGCCTTTTTAAATGCCCATGCCATGGCGGGGTCTACGATATTGATGGGAAGGTTTTGGCAGGGCCTCCTCCCCGGCCTCTGGATACGCTCCAATTTGAAATCCGGAAAGAAGGTACCCTTTTCGTACGGTACCAAGATTTTAAGGCGGGGGCATCACAAAAAATTCCCCTCTAGGTGATAACGTCTCTAATATTTTGGTCCCGAATTGAATCTTGCCATGCGATGCATGGGCGGGTTTTAAATTTTGAGGCGCCATTGTAAAGAAACAGAACCCGGAGGAATCAATGGAACGTTATGCCTGGTTGATCTGGTCTCTTGGGTTTCTTGGCATTTGGTTCATTTTCTATTGGGCAAGACCTGCCCTTCGAAAGCAGATGCTCCGAGTGAGCATTTTGACGGCTCCCTTAGGATTAACTGAACCCCTTTTTGTCCCGGAATACTGGAATCCTCCCACCTTATTTGATCTTGCCCAGCGCACGGGGTTTGACATCGAAAGTCTTATTTTCTGTTTTGCCATAGGAGGCATCGGAACCGTTTTGTACGAAATGGTGGTACCGGTTCGGCATGTTCCGATGACACATAAAGAACGGATCCATCCCCGCCATCGGTTTCATATCATTGCCTTAACAAGCCCAATCTGGGTTTTTATTTCTCTAATGGTGGGAACAGAATGGAACGCCATTTATTCCGGAAGTCTGGCGATGTTCATCGGTGGCATTTCCTCCCTATTTTGCAGGCCTGATTTAAAAGCGAAAATTTGGGTGGGAGGCGGCATTTTTCTCCTGCTTTATTTTGTGTTTTTCCATTTCCTTGAGCTTGCGTTTCCGGGATACGTTGAGCGGGTTTGGACTCTGGAGGCTCTCTCAGGCCGTTTTATTTGGCATATTCCCTTAGAAGAATACCTGTTTGCATTTACCTTTGGAATGATGTGGTCCAGCCTATATGAACATCTTTTTTGGCAAAAGGTTGTTCCCAAATAAAAACAAAAATGAAGGGAAATTAAAGGTGAATTTGAATGCTGCAGACGGTTGATATTGGAAAACGTTCAATAGAGGCCTATCGGGGTATAGCACCAGATGCCATCATGGATAATCTGATTCATATCGCAGGGGAACTCAAAGGAAGGCGGGTGGTGCATGTGAATGCAACACCCTATGGGGGAGGTGTTTCTGAGTTGCTTCGGTCTTTGGTACCCCTCATGAACGACCTTGGGATTCTCACAGACTGGAAAATAATTAGTGGGGATGACGAGTTTTTTAATGTCACCAAGAAGGTCCACAATGGACTTCAAGGAGCAAGGGAAGGATTAACCTCCAGGGAAAAAGATGCTTACCTTTCCAATACGGAGAAGAATGCACGCCAATTTCAGGAACAATATGACTTTGTTTTTATCCATGACCCCCAACCCGCAGGGATGCTATTACTCTGCCCCAATGAACGCGCCAGATGGATTTGGCGATGCCATATAGATACCGCAAACCCCAACCCAACCGTGTGGAAATTTTTAAAAGGATTCCTTAAGGATTATAATGCTGCAATATTTACCATGCGCGAGTTTTTACCCCCAGATTTCCCTATTGCCAACGTGACCATTATACCTCCCGCCATTGATCCTTTAAGTCCAAAAAATATGGACCTTCCTAAGAAGATGGCACGTCAAATCCTGGCTTGGATCGGAATCGATGGAAATCAGCCACTGATCACCCAGGTGTCCCGCTTTGATCTTTGGAAGGACCCTTTGGGTGTTATCGCTGCCTACCGTCTGGTCCGAGAAAAAATTCCAAATCTTCAGCTTGCCCTGGTGGGTTCCATGGCCTTGGATGACCCAGAGGGTTGGAAAATATATCAGGAAATTATGAAGGAAGGCCGAAAAGATCCCTTTATTCATGTTTTTACCAATCTTACCGGGGTAGGCAATATTGAAGTGAATGCGTTTCAGCGGCTCTCTGATGTGGTGGTACAAAAATCGATACGGGAGGGTTTTGGGCTTGTTGTTTCAGAGGCTCTCTGGAAAGAAACTCCGGTGGTCGCTGGGAAGGCAGGTGGGATTCCTCTTCAGATGGCGGATGGGGTTGGGGGAATACTCGTGGATGGGGTGGAGGAATGTGCGGAAGCCATTTCTCAATTGCTTGAACGACCTGAGAAAAAAAAGGAATTAGCAAGAAAAGGGCAGCAACGGGTCAAAGAGCATTTTCTTCTTCCTCGCCTTCTCTTGGATCATTTATCCTTAATGGTTGGTCTCGAAAAGGAGCAGAGGGTTTCCCTTGCACCTGGATTCAAGATGAAGCAAGATCCTGTTTGTGGAATGGTGGTGGAAGAATCCAATTTAACAATCAGGATGAATCAGCAAACCTTTTTCTTCTGTTCGGAAGAGTGCCAAAACCGGTTCAAAATGAATCCGGAACGTTACAGTAATTATATCGGTTCCGATAGGTAATCCCTTGTTTAAAAAAATGATAACCATTTACATTTTGGCCCTGGGTCTGGTTTTTTTTTCATTAGGTTGGGGGGAGGCCCCGGTTGAGACAATAGATTTGGGCCTTTCTCCCCAACACTACCAGGAAGGGAAGACCCCTGAAGGGTGGAAATTTAAGGGGTGGTTTGGAAAACCAAAAGGCGCCGGAGCGGAATGGGTCAAGGAAAATGGTGTGGCGGCGGTTAGACTCGAATCCAAGGGGGTCCTTACCTTTTTGCAGAAGAGGGTAAATATCGATATCAAACAATTTCCCATTGTGACCTGGAAATGGAAAGTTGAAAATATACTGGAAGGAATTGATGAGAGGACACAGGAAGGAGATGACCATCCCATTCGAATCTTTTTTGTCTTTGAACCCGATGAGTCCAAGCAGTCATTATGGTTCCGAATCAAACGGTTTCTTTATTTAGACTGGGTTCATGGACACCCGGTTGGGGGTCGCTTTACAGAGTTTCTTTGGAGTAGCCACCTAACACCGGGGGATATTATTAATGACCCCGGAAAGCCCTGGCAAAAGTTAATGGTAATTGAAGGTAGGCACGAAAACGTGGATCGGTGGTTTTCGTACAAGAGAAACTTGTATGAGGATTTTAAGAAACTTTATAAAGAAGAACCCCGGCGTTTAATCTTTATTGGCATTCTGAATGATACCGATCAAACGGGACAGGATGCGGTCAGTTATATTACCGATTTGAAATTCCATAAGGGATAAGGTTTTTGATTTTATGTTTTTGCTTGCTTGGCGACAATTATGCCTTGATCCTGCGCGAACGTTTTTAACAGCGCTTGCCTTGGGAGCCGTCATCGCTGTCGTTCTGACACTTGAGGGTTTTGAGCAGGGTCAATATTATCAATTGGCCCGTACCGTTTTTAATCGGCAAGCCGATTTGATTGTGACGCAGGCCGGTGTGTCCAATCTTATGGCCGTACGCTCATCCATACCCCAGCTCTCACGGGAGAAAGTGGAATCGATTGCGGGTGTGGTGAATGCCCATCCCCTGGCTTGGATTTCTTTGATCTACGAAAAGGAAGGAGAGAAGACTCCCGTTTTTCTCTTTGTTGTTGACACCAAGGGCGGGCCTGTTCATATGGTGCGGGGAAATGGTATTCCCAAGGGCAAAGAGATAATTTTGAATGACTCCTTGGCCAAGAAATATCACCTTAATATTGGGGATCCGTTCGTGGTTTTCGATTTCGAATTTACAGTCGTAGGCATCTCTAAGGATAGTGCCGCATTGTTTACCCCTTTTGCATTTGTCAATTTCGACGGCATGATTGATCTTTTTATTGAAACAGACATTGCACCGGACTTAACCACTTTTCCGATGTTGAGTTTCCTTTTGGTAGACCTTGAGCCGGGTGCCCAGCGGGAGGCGGTTGCAGAGGAAATTGAGCGTCGGGTGCCCGAAGTGGACGTTTTTACACCAGGACAGCTCGCTGAGAGCGACATGAACATGGGCCGAGGATTTTTAGGCCCGGTCATGGGTCTGTTGGTCTTTGTCGGATATATTATCGGATTACTCGTTGTAGGCCTAGTAATGTATGCGGAGGTGCGATCCCGGTTGCGGAACTTTGGGGTCCTCAAAGCGCTGGGGTTTACCCATGTGAGATTAATTTATGGGATTATCCTGCAGGCGCTATTGCTTCTTATGATATCCATTCCGGTTGGAGTTATCCTTGGACTTGGGACCGCTTCGTTTATTCACACCTTTGGCCCGGTGTATCTGATTCGTTGGTATGAACCAACGACGTTTCTATCAACCATCTTAGGAAGTGGTTTTTTCGCGATTTTGGGGGCGCTGATCCCGCTCCGGTCGATTCGACGAGCTGATCCGATGCTGGCTTTTCAAGGGGAATAATTAGATGATGT
Organism: Nitrospiria bacterium; assembly: GCA_036397255.1. Classification (NCBI taxonomy): domain Bacteria; kingdom Pseudomonadati; phylum Nitrospirota; class Nitrospiria; species Nitrospiria bacterium. Next base: position 2,365 of record DASWJH010000005.1, on the reverse strand, counting down.
TGCGATGGGCCTGGAAAACCTTAATCAGGCAACGTGGGGGACTCTTCGGAAGTGCAGGGGGCCTTGCGGGCGCATTTATCCTGGTCATTTTTTTTAGTGCCGTTTTCCGAGGGGAGGCCACACAAATCGTTGCCTATCTAGAGAATACGAGACCCGACATTTGGGTGATGCAACGCGGTGTCTCCAATATGCACATGGCCACCTCATTTGTTTATGACTGGAAAGCCGATAAAATTGCCAGGCTACCTGGAGTGAAGCGTGTTACTCCTATTGTGTATCTCAACACAATCGTGCATGCAGGAGACCAAGATGCTTTTTCCTTTATTGTCGGCCTTCAGGAAGGGAGCAGTAGGGCCGGGCCATGGGCCCTGGCGGGAGGTCGTTCCCAGCTTCATTCCGGTGAAACGGTGATCCCTGAAGTTCTTTCCAAGCTCAGTGGGGTCGGGATTGGGGACAGTGTAACCATCACTGACCGGTCATTCAAGATCGTTGGCCTTTCAGAAGAGACTTACTCAATGGCCAATTCGGTAACATTCGTATCGATGTCGGATTTGACGGATATTTTATCAGCATTTGGGACCTACAGTTATTTACTCGTGGATCTCGAAGAGGGAATAGACGCCCGGGGGTTTACAAAGACCATCATGGATGAGATTGAAAAAGTCAATGCGATGACCCATGGGGATTTCGTACGAAGTGATTTTGCTCTGGGGATGATGATGGGAGGGGAGATTATTTTTATGATGACGGTGATTTGCTCGGGACTCGCGGTCTTAATTCTTGGGTTTACGTCCTACACCCAGGTCATGCGAAAGCGCCGTGAATTAGCGATCGCCAAGGCGGTGGGTATCCGAAATTTATTCCTATATACGGCTGTTGTCTTTCATGCGATGGTAATTACCTTGTTGGCTTTATTGTTGACGGGTATATTCGCCATCGTGTTTTTTCCATTTATTTCGACATTGGTACCCCAAGTCACTCTAGTCGTTTCCATAGGTGACCTTGCCGGGATGGCTGTGGTGGCCATCATCGTGGCTGCAATCAGTGCGCTCATTCCTGCATACCTGGTGTCGCGGCTGGACCCGGCCACGGTTTTTCAAGTGTGAGTTGTTTATGGGTTCTACACAACTTCTCCGGGCAGTCAACCTTTCAAAATTTTACGGTCGCGGACACACCGAAGTACGTGCCGTTCATGACGTTTCTTTAGAAATTCCGCATCGCGAAATTTTGTTGATTATGGGGCCTTCCGGTTCGGGAAAAACAACCTTGCTTTCCATGCTGGGGGGATTGCTTCGACCCACCAAGGGACAGGTTGAAATCGATGGCGTGAATATCACCGCGCTAAAAGAAACGGACCTTCCTGGGATACGCGCACTGAAAATTGGTTTTATCTTTCAAGCCTTCAACCTATTAGATGCATTAACGGTAGAGGAGAACATCCTGTTTCCCGCCCCATTGCACCCCGGCGGTCTTCGCCGAGCCCGTCCCCGTGCCCATTCGTTGATCGAACAATTGGGGCTTGCTCAACGTCGTAAAGCTTATCCGCGTACCCTTTCAGGTGGAGAAAAACAAAGGGTAGCGATCGCACGTGCTCTCATTAACCATCCACGGTTAATACTGGCTGACGAACCAACCGGTAATCTGGACTCCGCGAGCGGCCAGGAAGTCATGATGATTTTACATGACATCGCACGCGATGAAGGGTGTTCGGTGATTTTGGTTACTCATGATCCACGGGTCGAAGAAATCGCGGACCGGATTCTTTGGCTTGAGGACGGCTCACTGCGCGACCGGAAATCAGAACAACATTCGTGGGTACGGGATCCTGTGTGTGGTATGCGTGTGGATGAATGGACAGCAACGCTATTCCATGAATATAAGGATAAAAAATATGTGTTTTGTTCAAAACGGTGTATAGAGCGATTTAAAAATGAGCCGGATAAATACGCAAAACATAAGAATTTTGAATAGTTATTCTTATGAAGAATTTGAAACTAATTTAAGTGGAATTGTGGGTTTTATTCTCAGTCAAATATAAAGTTGGTGAAGAAAATTGAATGATCTTTTTTCGGGAATATTTAAAATGGGGATTGTTGCTGTTTAATATTTTAAAGAGGTTCCAGGTGAAGTAGAAAACATCCATTAAAATGGCCAAAGGAACCATTTTACACTTTAATGTTTGATTTCTATAATTTAATAGGCATTTTCGGAACAATAAATTATTGGCTCATCGTGGAAGTGAGTGGGTAAATTTTGTCATTACCCGCCTGTCCGGCGGGCACTTGCAGGCAGGGGAAAGCGGAAATCCAGGCCCTTCCCGTCATTCCCGCGAAGCCTGTCCTCGAATGCCTCTATCGGGGAGCGG